>NZ_JAYKGW010000141.1:0-63067 GCF_035285525.1 Okeania sp.
CGTTAACTCACTTGTGAAACCCGATTTTTCGGGAACCGTACCCGCCCCTGAGACGGTGGCTTGTATCATCAGGGGGCGGGTTGCTCTGACTTACTTGGAAAACTCGTTAACTCACTTGTGAAACCCGCCCCTACTTGCCGTTCGCCCCTACTTGCCATTTTGCGTAAGTCCTGAAAAAATCGGAAAGTATAGCAATGTGCGCACTTAATTTTTACAAATTGTAGGAGGTTTCCAATAGCCAAAAGCCTTATATTATAAGCCATTCATTTTCCCTGTTCCCAGTTAAGTGTTCCCTGTTCCCTGCGTGCAGCGGTATAGCTATAATCAAGTTGAGAAATTTTGCTCTAATAAATATTCTTGAAAAATTGGTTTAACGGCGAATAAGGTTGAACTTTGGTCTTCGATTTTTTCTAGGAGCGATCGCTTTCTTAAAGACCTAACGGCCTTGAAAATATCGGAGTCGGAGCGCTCGCTATTTTCCCGAAACCAAGATATGGAAACAGGTTCTTTTTGAGAGCTTATTTGTAATAAAATCTGTTTTTCTAACTCAGATAACCGACTTAAATGTTGTTCTAAAATAATAGTTAATTCTTCTCCTAAAAATAGAGGTTTGTATTGCAAATATTCTCCTACTCTACCTTCAAATAAGTCTTTAATTCCTGTGGCTGCAATTTTTAACCAGTGGGGGTTGCCTCCATAAATATGGATTAATTCTGACCATTTTTCTTTATCTAATAAACCTTCTTTTTCTAATATTTTATTGGCGGTTTTTCCTAAGTTTTCTAGTTTTAAACAGGAAATGGGGGCATTTTTATTTTTTAAATCGACTATTTCTAAAGGTAATTCCCAACTGTTAAAAATTAGACAGCTTTTATGGGATAGTTCAGCAATGGTTTGAAAAAGGTTTCTATAGTTTTCGTATCCCGATTGATAATGACCAACTAATTTTTCTTTTTCTAAGATTTGATGGAGGTCATCTAATATTATTAAACAGCGATTATTTCGTAAATATTCTATTAGTAAAGATAGCTGTTCTTCTTGTTTTTGGTTTTTGCCATTTTGGGGAGTATTAGAAAAAAATTGAATTAAAGATTTAAGAGTAGTTTCTAGGGTGGGTGCGCTACGAAAACTCCGCCAAATTATATAATCGAATTTATCTTCTATTTCTGATAGTAACTCAAGAGCGATCGCTGTTTTGCCTATACCGCTCATTCCCGATATTGCTATGAGGCGAGTTCGTTTTTCCAGGAGTAAATTTTTGAGGGTGGCGAGTTCCTGGGAGCGATCGCAACAATATTCTAGGTCTGGTGCTTCCGAGTGATCGATATGGGGTTTGCTGTTGTTTGGGGAAGGAGAACTATTTGTCTGTTCCTGTTTGGGAAGTGCTGACGGTTGTGAAGTGTTTCCGCAGACACTGACATTACCGATGTGTCCGATATGTCTACTGAAGACTGAGAGATTCGAGACTCGCCACCTGTCGAACATTGCTCGCAGATTAGATTTCTTTATTTGTTCTCCATCGTCCAGACTGTGTGAGAGTGTTTTCCACAATCGAGAAGCCACCTTTTTAACATGAACCTCCGTACAATGATAGGAGTTAGCAATATCCGAGTATTTTTCACGCTCCCAGGTACCGCGCAAAATCGACTTTTGCAAGTCATCCAAGGGTTTTCCCGTGTGGGCCAAAACCTGTTGGTCTGCCCATGTTAATAATTCTTGGAAGTCCATGAGAATTGAGTGGGTTTAGTAGATTTAGTAGATAAGGTTACTTTATCCTACTTTTTCCTACTTGGTAAAGACTAATTTAGATATCTCCAGAAAAAAGGGAGTAGGGATGTTGCAACATATTTGTAGGGACGTTCCATGGAACGTCCCTACAAATTAAGGGGAAATAATTGATGATTTCTGTAGGACAATTAATGTTCTTTTTTCCAACATTTTTATCTTAATAATGGCTTTGTTGCATAAAAGTAGGGTTCTTAGCATCCATTCCACATTAAGAGATGAATATTCAGTGAGATGGGCATCCTGCCCGTCCGAAAATATAACTTTTTCCTACTTAGTTATTGGTAGTGGAACGTTTCATCTAAAACGGTGCAATAGTAGGGGCGGGTTTTTGAGGAAATTTCCATGCTTACTCTAAAATTTACATAAACCCGCCCCTGGGACAGCGGCAAGGGGGCGGGTTTATCTGACAAACCCATGAAAACTTGTTGTACGGACGTATCGCTGCGCGACATGAAGCGCATTTTTGTTATGCAACCTCCCTACGGTTAAACCCGCCCCTACATAGCCTGATTTCCTAATGCACTATTTAAGATGAAACAATCCACTACTGGACTAAAATATCACTTTTTCCTACTTAGTAGGGTAAAACTCAACAGAATAAACTACCTACTAAATCCAACTTTTTTTTACTGACAATATTGACTTTTACAAATAAAATTGCTAATAAATTGCGTAAAAAATCCGGTTGAGAAACCCAGTTTCTTTGCGTAAGGTGTTGATGGGGTAATTCCTGTTAGATTATAGATGGAAGAAACTATGCTGAATTTATCGAATAATTATGCAGTCAGTGGCGCTGACTGCGTAACTCCACTACCTGAAACTTTGGTGGCGATCGACTCCAGGGTTGAAGACTCTGAAATGTTACTTACAGGAGTTAAACCGGGGGTTAAGGCTGTAATTATAGATAGCGGGGAAGATGCTATTCCTCAGATTACTTTGGCTTTATCGAAATATTCTGCTCGTAATTTACAAATTGTTTGTCACGGCGAACCGGGTATTTTGTATTTGGGTAAAACTGCTATTACTGCTGCTACTCTGGAAGGATATTCCCATTTATTAGCGGAATGGTGTGTAGAGGATATTTTATTATTTGCTTGTCAGGTGGCAGGTTTTTCTGGGAATAAGGTTAATGGTTTATTGACTCGACTGCATGAGTTGACAGGAGCAAATATCGCTGCATCAACCCGTCGAGTGGGGAGTAAAGAATTAGATGGTAGCTGGGAGTTGGATAGGGCGATCGGTGAGGTTAATTCTGAGTTGGCTTTTTTACCGGAAGTAGTGGAGAGTTATTCGGGAGTATTGGCAACATTTGGTCAAGCTACTACTTATCCTACAGGCGGCAGTGGAGGTGGTTTTCTAGATGTAGGGAATTTAAACGACGATGGCATCCCTGATATTGTTGCTAATAATTTTGAATCAGATAATGTCTCTATTTTTACAGGGAGACGTAATGGAACTTTTGAAAATCCTTTTATTATTCCAGCAGGAGATGCAGCTCACGGTGTCAATATAGGTGATTTCAACAAAGATGGCCTTGGCGATATTGTCGTTGGTAATTTTAATGACGATAGTGTGTCAGTGTTTTTAAATGCTGGTAACGGTGGTTTTCTGACTCCTCAAACTTTTACAGGAATAAATGGACCTACAGAACTTCAAGTAAAAGATTTTAACAATGACAGTAACCTAGATATAGTAGTTACAACCCAATCCATAGGAAATAGTATCATTACCTTACTAGGAGAGGAGATGGTAATGGTGGCTTTAGTCAGCTTACAACTCCAGCAACAGGTGCTATTCTTACGGCTACAGAAGATTTTAATCAGGATTCAATCCTAGACCTTGCCACTACTCAATTCATTAATGGTAGTTTCACTCCTTTTATTTCCATCTATTTAGGCAATGGCACTGGTGGTTTTTCTACTCCTGTTCAATATAATACAGGTGGAAATTCCTTTGATGTGGAAGCAGGTGATTTTAATAATGATGGTAGAATAGACTTAGTTGCCTCTAACCAAGACTCAGACAATATTGCTGTTCTATTAGGCAAGGGAAATGGAACTTTTGGTAGTCCTACCTTACTTGGTACAGGTGATGCACCTACTTGGATGAGTGTAGCCGATCTGAACAAAGACGGTTTTGATGATGTGGTAGTTGAAACGAGCAATAATCTTCTAGTCTTCTTAGGAAAGGGGAATGCTCAATTTGCTTCTCCTATCAATTTTCCCACAGCCGGAGGTACACACTTAGCAGATATTGACAATGACAATGACTTGGATATCATCGTGAACAGAGACTCTTCTGGTCTCTCAGTCATCAAAAACACATCCCTCATCGGTAACAACAAAAACAACACCCTCAACGGCAATAACAAAGCCAACTTCATCAACGGCCTCGGTGGCAAAGATAAATTAAGAGGCAAAGGCGGTAACGATACCATCTTAGGAGGAGGCGGAAACGATCGCCTAGATGGCAACGGAGGTAACGACATCCTCACAGGAGAAGCAGGAAAAGATATCCTTAACGGTGCAGCAGGAAACGACACCCTAACTGGCGGTAAAGGTAACGACACCCTCAATGGCGGCGGTGGACGAGACCGACTCAACGGTGACGGAGGCAACGATGTATTAATAGGCGGTAGCGGTAACGACACCTTAGTTGGTGGCAGTGGAAAAGATGAACTAACTGGCGGTAGTGGCAACGACGTACTCAATGGTGGAGGCGGTGCTGACAAATTTATCTATAACACTGGCAGAGGATTTACCAGAAAAAGTATTGGTCAAGACAAAATAACTAACTTTGTCTTAGGTACTGATACAATAGTCTTAGATAAAACCACATTCCGAAGCTTAAACAGCAGAGCAGGTGACGGTTTTAGCAACGACAGTGAATTTGATGTAGTCAGGAACAACTCCGCAGCATCCGGTAGCAGCGCCGAAATAGTTTATGCATCATCCAGTGGTAACTTGTATTATAACCCCAACGGTAGCGATGCAGGTTTTGGTGGTGGCGGGCAGTTTGCCAAGTTAACTGGCGCTCCCGATCTAACAGAGAGCGACTTCTTGATTCAGAATTAGTTGTTGAGTAGAAACGTAGTAAAAACCCGGTTTTTTAGAAAAACCAGGTTTCTGGGTTGGCATTATACATCAATATTGTAGGGACGTTAGCATTTTTGTTATGCAACGTCCCTACTGTGGTTTACCGTGCAGGAAAACCGCTGTAAGTAACAAGCTAACTTTTTCCATTGAAAAAGTTGACAACTTGCTACAAAAATTAGAAATCAAATAATTATCAATTATCCACGATCAAAGGAACGGGCAAGATGCCCATGGAACAACACTATTAAAATCATCCCGGATTTACTGATAACTGATAACTGACAAAGGAACGGGCAAGATGCCCATGGAACAAAACTTTTTGAATCCAAAAAGTCTTCTATTTAGTACAAAAGTTAGCTAATCAAATAACTATCAATTATCCATTATCAATTATCCATTATCCATTATTCTTCTGCTGCTTGCTGTATCAACTTCCGAGCTACAGATTGAGTACCTGTATGTTGAAAATAATTTGTTGTCTTATCCATAAACGCAGCTACAACATCTAAAGCGTCATCAGAAAAGTCGATAAAACCACCGATACTGTCAAAAATACCTTCTGGCGTTAAACCAACTGAACCGACTAAGTTATCCATCCATCCCTGAACTGCTCCGAAACTTTCAGTAATAAAGCCAAATTTGTCATCTCCAGGAATGGCATCGCTAACTGCACCAAAAACAGGATTATCCGCAAAAGCGCTTTCACCCTCTCCATCAAGGGTATCTTGTACTTTTTGCAGAAAATCTGGACCCAAAGGCAACAAACCATCAATACAAACCAAACCTGCCATTCGCATTAGAGATGGACCATGATACTCCTCTGCCAGGTTGGTCACAAATTCTCCAGGATTAAGAATAGGCAAACCATTGAGTTTACTATAAGCTATCAATTCTGCAACAATTTTTAGGCACAAGTCAACAGATTGAGTTGTATCAGCTTTGGGAGTTAAGGCGCCCAAAAAGCTTAAAAAGGGGATTTTTTCACTAACTATTTCGGCCATAGCTGCTGCTGCCAGAGCGCCATCTACATTATCAACTAGGTTATAATACCACATAGCTCCCTGATATCCATTATCCCCGTCATTGTATAGCTGGATCGCTTTGTTGCCGATCTCTAAAATTCTGTCGGCATCCGACTCTCCTGTGACTACTTCAATAGTTTGGTTAAAACCTACTACATTTTCCCACTCACCAGGAACTACAAAATCTAGGGCATTGAGTGTTTTGACTGTGAGATTATCACTAGGTAGTTCATCTAGTAATTCTTTAATTGAATCGCTCATTTTTAACTCCTTTTTTCAATTATCAGTTATCAAGCAGATGCACTCTACCTTATCAGGACTTATGCACCAAGCACCATATCTAGTAGGGGCAAATGGCATTTGCCCTCTACAGATAGCGTTTTATCTAAGGATTTGCGTAAGTCCTGTTTATAAAACATCATATAGCAGTCCTACTAAATAGGTTGTCAGATTTTATCTTAGGGGTTTGGTTTGCAAATCTTTCGGAACTTGGCTTTGGAGACCAAACCCCTACAGTTTTTTCTCACAAATAATTTCTTATAGCTATATGACTTACGCAGAAACCGGGTTGATATAGAATCCCGATAATTAGTTGATGAAAAACTTTTGTATGTCCTCTCTTGATTTTTTCTTTCTGCCCCCCTTTCAAAGGGGGGTTGGGGGGATATTTTCTACCGCCTTTCTTAGTGTTTATTATACTTCTAACAATGTCTCAAATAATGAGCAGATACATAACCGTAACAAGGATGTGAAATTTTTGCCCAATCCCCGTGGTAAGCAATTACACGAACACGAGTACCTCGATGTAATCTGCCGACAATCTTACCCCAAGGATGTGTTCTCACTCGTAAATTTTTATAACGAGTTGCTACTCGACGACACTTACCATGATATGTATGAGCGAGTTGCTCTTCTCCTTGAGTTTGAGTAGGAACTGTAGTTACTGACTCATCAACAATAAGAGTCTTTGCAGATGATCCTGCTGCTATAGAACTAAGACTAATACTAGAAACAGCAGCAATAGATAATAAGGTACTCATTGCTGCAGATTTCGTCCAAGTTATCATCCGTTTCATTTTCTATTTCTCCACTAGGATTTGAGAACTTCTGATATCTGGTTCATCTTCTCAGAAAATATTGTCTAAGGTAAAACATTTAATATTAATTTTATTTCATTAACAACTATAAAAATTGCCCTGAAAATATTGACATTAAACTAATATTATGATAAGCACAGAGAAGAGTGATTTTGTAAGCAATTAGCGGTCAACTATTTATTTTAGTTTGAGATAAGATAAAAGCTTGGCTTTGTTGAGGTAAATTGAATCTTACTATCAAAACCGACTTGAAAGGTTATATTTATTTAAAGTCATTTTCAGCTCTTAAATAGGGTTTGCTGAATGGGAGCGCATTCCGCAGGAAATGCTTATACTTATATAATTATTGCTCATCAATTTATACTTTATTCTCTAGTTAAAAAGTCTTATGTTATCTAATCAAAAAATCTATGAAGGTAAAGCTAAAATTCTTTATACCACAAACGACCCAGAAATATTACTAACTTATTTTAAGGATGATGCGACAGCTTTTAATGCTCAGAAAAAAGGCAAAATAATAGGAAAAGGCAAGATTAACTGTACTATTTCTAGTTATATTTTTCAAATATTGAAAGCGAATAATATACCTACTCATTTTATCGACTGTCCTCAATCAGATCAAATGCGAGTCCGAAGGGTAAAAATTTTACCCATAGAAGTTATTGTCAGAAATATTGCTGCTGGTAGTCTTTGCCGACAAACTGGATTAACGGAAGGAACTATTTTGAAATTTCCCTTAGTAGAATATTGTTACAAAAATGACGATTTGCAAGACCCACTTCTAACACGCGATCGCCTTTTATTATTAGAGTTAGCTACCCCAGAACAATTAGACCAAATCCGAACCTTGACTTTGAAAATTAATGATTTGCTGACAAATTTATTTAACCAATGTCAAATTACCCTTGTGGACTTTAAAATCGAATTTGGCCTAGATAAGGATGAAAATTTAATTCTCGCGGATGAAATAAGTCCAGATAGCTGCCGACTTTGGGACTTATCTCAAGCTGACCCAAACCAGCGAGTTATGGACAAAGACAGATTTCGTCGCGATCTTGGCAATGTAGAAAATGCATATCAACAGGTTTTGGAAAGAATTTTAGCTCATCAAGGTTCAAATACCCCTTAATATTGTAATATCTTACAATTTATATGAAAATTTCACTGCTTTGTGGATTTTACGGGATGTAATAATATGCGCTTGTCTCCGTTTTTAGTGGCCATTTTTGCTGTTTCATCAACTTTTGGCATCTCAAAGTCTGGTAATGCTCAAATATCAGAAACTGATATAGATAATGATTTAAGTTCTGTATCAGTTATTTCAAAAACAGGGTTTACTCAATTTTCTTCTGCCAAGTCTGTGAATGAGAGTGAAAGTTCACGGTTCCCGATCAATCAGAATTTACTTTTGGCAAAATCAACAGAAATTAAATCTGAACCATCAGTTAATAAACAATTTATTTCGACGATTCCTAATCCAGAAATAATTGTCAATCAGAAGGAAAATTCTCAGAATTTACTTTTGGCAAAATCAACAGAAATTAAATCTGAACCATCAGTTAATAAACAATTTATTTCGACGATTCCTAATCCAGAAATAATTGTCAATGAGAAGGAAAATTCTCAGAATTTACTTTTGGCAAAATCAACAGAAAGTAAGTCGGAACCTTCTATTAATAAACAATTTATTTCGACGATTCCTAATCCAGAAATAATTGTCAATCAGAAGGAAAATTCTCAGAATTTACTTTTGGCAAAATCAACAGAAATTAAGTCGGAACCTTCTATTAATAAACAATTTATTTCGACGATTCCTAATGAAGATGAACTGGTAAAACCAAATAGCAATATCAAACCTACTTCAACAGAATTAAAAGAATATACTGCCCCTTCATCAGAACAAGCACAAACTTCCCCAGGAGAACAAGAACCCCTAGTATTAGTCGCTGAAGTTTTTGTTAGTGGAGTAAATGATCCTGAACTCCTAGATCAAATTTACCAAGTCGTCGGTACTCAACCAGGACGCACAACTACTCGCTCTCAACTACAACAAGACATTAACGCTATCTTTGCCACTGGTTTCTTTCAAAACGTGAGAGCAATACCAGAAGATACTCCCCTGGGTGTAAGAATTACTTTTGAAGTCACACCCAACCCTGTATTGACTGCTGTAATAGTAGAAGGAGCGCAAGTCTTTCCTGAGAGTGAAACCGAGAGAATATTCGGCAAGCAATATGGGGAAACTCTGAATCTAAATGTTTTAGAAAAAGGCGTTGAACAGGTTAACCAGTGGTATCAAGATAATGGTTATGTTCTCGGACAAGTGATCGGTGCGCCCCAAGTTGCTGATGATGGTACTGTCACCTTAGAAGTTGCAGAGGGAGAAATTAAAGATATTCAGGTGCGTTTCGTGAATGCAGACGGCGAAACAGTCGATGAAGAAGGTAACGAAATCGAAGGTAATACCCGTGAATATATAATCACCAGAGAAATTGAGTTGCAACCAGGGGATGTATTTAAGCGAGAGACAGCAGAAAAAGATATTAGAAGAGTGTTTGGGTTAGGAATTTTTGAAGATGTGAGATTGGGGTTAGAACCAGCACCAGACGATCCTAACAAAGCAGTTGTAACTGTGAATATTGTAGAGAAAAGTACAGGTTCTGTAGCACTTGGTGGTGGTATTAGTTCTGCAAGTGGGTTGTTCGGTACAGTAAGTTATCAACAGCAAAATATTGGTGGTAATAATCAAAAGTTAGGTGCTGAGTTTCAGGTTGGTGAACGCATATTTTTAGCGGATGTTAGTTTTACAGATCCTTGGGTTGGTGGCACTGATAATCGACTATCCTACACGGTTAATGCTTTCAGACGGCGATCTATTTCAGTGATTTTTGATTCTGATGAAGATGCTGGTCAGCGGGATGTCGATTTGCCTTCGGATGGTGAGAACGGTGACAGACCAAGGGTTGTGCGGACAGGAGGTGGCGTTAGTTTCACTCGTCCGTTTATTCCTAATCCCTTTGTCGATCCACAGTGGACTGCTTCTTTGGGATTAAAATATGAACAGGTAGAAATTCAGGATGCAGATGGTGCAGTTCAACCAAGGGATGAATTAGGTAATAAAACGACTGTTGATGATTCTGGTAAAGATGATCTATTTACTGTTCAATTTGGTATTGTCAACGATCAACGGGATAATCCTCGACAAACTACTTCTGGTAGTTTACTAAGGTTGAGTACAGAACAGTCTCTTCCTGTAGGTTCAGGATCGATTTTTTTCAATCGTTTACGAGCTAATTACAGTTATTTTATGCCAGTAGATTTTACTCAGTTTACTGATGGACCTGAAGTTTTAGCAGTGAACTTACAAGGAGGTCATATCACAGGAGACTTACCTCCTTATGAGGCTTTTCCATTAGGTGGTAGTAACACAGTCCGTGGGTATGAAGATGGTTCCCTGGCAGCAGCTCGTTCTTTTCTGTTAGCAAGTGTTGAGTATCGCTTTCCTATATTCAAGGTTTTTGGTGGTGCTTTATTTGTTGATGCTGCAACATCACTTGGTAGTCAAAGTTCTGTTATTGGTAATCCTGGAGGTGTCCGGCAAAAACCAGGAAATGGCATAGGTTATGGTGCTGGTATTCGGGTACAGTCTCCTCTCGGTCCGATTAGAATTGATTATGCTATTAATGATGAGGGTGATAGTCGTTTTCACTTTGGTATTGGTGAGCGTTTCTAATATTAGAGGTGTGGTCGTCGTTTCGCGTCAGCGTTATGGAGCAAATAACCGTGAATACCTGTGCATGAGTAACCACTGACGGTAGGGACGTTCTTATGCAATGTCCCTACACATCAATGTTTTAGGTTATGTGACGCTTTGTATCAGTTTGATGAAGCAGCAGATATCTGAGACAAAATCTTTAACTAAGGTTTTTATTTCAATCAGCCACAAAAAAATGATAATCTTGTAGGGATGCTGACAACATCCCTTTTTTATGGTGCTTTAATCAGTATTTATACTGTATTAATTATCTCTATTTAATTTTTTTGATTCGTCAAATTCTCAGGAAAATTGTCAGCGTAAATACTGACTTAATTGGTGACTAATATGACTTTCTCCTAACTTTATACTACATTATATGATGCGGAATGTAGGTTATATAATTGAGGAGTTAAAAGGGCAAAAAATTTAGAACAATTTAGTATAGCTAAACAGTAAAAAGTTTTCTATAGAAAATTAATTAAGCAATTAAGCAGATTTAAGATTGTTTATTGATGAAATGCTAATGCTATGGGAACAAAATTAGTAGATGCACCCAAGATGGTTATTTCAGATGGGGAATGGATAATTTTATTTTTTCTTCCCTTGAAAAAGAGAAGGCTTGAAACCTAATTTTTTTTGCTTAAAACTTATGAGGACTTACTCATGGACGCTATATGTAGGGTGCGTTACTACATATGCAAAGGCACCAAGGCTCTATATATAGTGCCTTTGCGTAAGTCCTGCTTATGTTATAGCAGCTATAGTCTAGAAGTCAAAAGTTTTAGGTGAGCAAAAATTTATCCAATTAGTACAAATGATTTATCCCACATTCAGTACTCAAAGTTGTAGCACCAAAATCATGAAGAGTAGTGCTTGGGTCAGTATTTATACTGTATAAATTATCTCTATCTAACTTTATTTATTCGTCAAATTCTCAGGAAAATTTTCAGTATCAACACTGACTTAATTGTTGATTACTATGACTTTCTCCTGTTTGCTAAGCATTCCGTAGGAAATTATGACTTTTGACCCCGATTACATACTATAATCTGTTATACAAAATATAGGATTTAGACATAATTTAAACACTAATAGTGTATTTTCTCCTATTCAGAGTTTGTATGTGGTGAAAGATATCAATTGTTTGTTTCAGATTTAGCTAGTTTTTGCAGTGATCGCTATCACATAAATAATGTGATTCTCTAGCAATCTATTAAATCAAACTCGAAATTAGTAGATGTAGCCAAGATAGTTAGGTCAGTAAAGATTGATCCAATTACTATGGATGGTTTACTTTATATTACCGTTGTTGATCTGTACGTTCTTGACCTGGTGTAATATTTTCGTCATCCCTTTCTATCTGAGCAGTTTCATCAATCTGAGCAATTAGAACTTCCCATGAGTCTTGTTGACCAAATTGTAATTGTTTTTGAGCTGTAAAATTACTCTTAATTCCTGAAATCATATTGATTTCTGTTGATACAGAGCTAGCAAGAACCATAAAAATAAGTGAGGCTATGTATTTAGACATGATTTAAACATTAATAGTGTATTTTCTCCTGTTCAGAGTTTGTATGTGGTGAAAGATATGAATTATTAGTTTGAGATTTTAGTGGATATTTGCAGTGATAACGATCACATCAATAATGTGATTTTTTAGTTATCTGTTAAATCAAAAACGAAAGAAATTAGTAGATGTACCCAAGATAGTTAGATTAGTAAAAATCTATCCAATTACTATGGATGGTCTATTTTTACTGCGGTTGTTGGTCTCTACCTTCTTGACCTGGTGTAATATTTTTGTCAGAAGACACCAATTATTGTTCAAAAATTTAGGTAGTCTTTGCAGTGATAATGATCACATCAATAATGTGATTTTTTAGTGATCTGTTAAATCGAAGTCGAAATGAGCAGATGCACCCAAGATAGTTAGGTCAGTCAAGATTGCTCCAATTAGTATGGATGATCTTATGTAGATATTAATTATTAGTTTAAGATTTAGTTCCTATATGCCGTGACTACGATCACATAAATAATGTGATTTTTTGCTTAGTCCCTTAAACTAAAGTCAAAATTAGTACAAGATATATTAATTATTAGTTCGAGATTTAGTTACTCTATGCTGTGACTACGATCGCATAAATAATGTGATTTTCTACTTAGTCCCTTAAATCAAAGTCAAAATTAGTAGATGCTCCCAATTATAGTTAAGTTAGTAAAGATTGCTCGAATTAATTCTTTTTTATTCCTGTTGTTCGTCTCCACGAGTTTGACCTGGTGTAATATCCTGCTCCGTTTCATCTGTCTGAGCAATTAGAAGTTCCCATGACTCTTGTTGATCAAATTGTAATTGTTTTTGAGCTATGAAATTACTCTTAACTGCTGAAATTATATTGAGTCCAGTTAATACAGAAGTGGTAAGAATGATTGAAACTATGCACTTAGCCATGATTTAAACATTAGTAATAGTGTGTGTTTTCCTATTCACATTTCGTGTTTAGAATCCGGAAACTATACAACTATGCTTAAATCATGTTTTCCTAAGTAGCATTACAAAAGAAAAGTCTGGATCATTTATATAGAAAATTTAAGTTATAGCAAGATTAAAGAAGTTAGAATGGCAGGAAAATTCTCAAAAATAATGTTACAAAAAAAGCATTTCTACTAAAAATACTTAAAAAGGGTTATAATATAGGATTTGCTTAATTTAATATCAAAAAAAATGTGTAAGCATTCCGCAGTTAGCATTTTCTGCGGAATGGTACGCAAACAGTGGTCAGCTTAAATTTTTAGGACTTATACAAAGGCACTGTAGAACTCCTAACTGAATCTATAAAATTAGGTAGGGGATGAGGTGATGGGGAGGTGGGGTTATTTCACAGGGGTAGGGGTTTGGTCTCCCAACCCTCTGCAAAATATGACTTTTCGCTCTTTATTCTCTATACTTTCCACACTTCTTTGTTTGGGGAGTCTGAGAAGGGTGAGGAGTTCCTAAAGTTGAATCTTGGTAATGGCAATATTACCAGCAAAGCAAACATCTACATCTGTTCCTGGAGTACGGTCGCGTTCATCATATTTCCCTGTATAATAAAAATCTTCTCCTTCTACCTGATAAGCTACTGGTAATGGTTGGGTAGATGGTTGGCAAAATATCATTTTTGGGTCTGGTGCTTCTGCTTCTAAATAGGGGAAATTTACGTTCCAAAAAGCTCCTGGTTCAATGGGGCGGTTAAGTAAATCTGTTAATACTATTTGGGCCAAACGAGTTACTCTTGGCCAGTCCACAGGCTTTTTTCCTTGACGATATTGAGACAAAGCTATTCCTGGAATTCTATGAAATGCTGCTTCTCTTACTGCTGCTACTGTTCCCGATATATAAACATCTATACCCATATTACCACCTGAGTTAATACCAGAAATTACCCATTTGACATTTTGACTTATATGTGATAATGCAATTCTTGTGCAATCTGCTGGTGTACCTGCGATCGCATACTCGGTTTCAGAGAGACGCTGGACATTTATCGGACTATTAGTAGTAATTTGATGTCCACAGCCAGATAATTGTCCTTGGGGAGCAACAATAATACTTTTGTCGAGAGAGCCTAGAAGTAAATCAGCATTATTGAGAGCCTCCCAAAGTGCTTTAATTCCAGGAGCATTAATTCCATCATCATTCGTCAAAATAAATGTCATATTCTTTAATAGTTTAAACTTAGTTAACGTTTTTTTACCATATAATATATCTTTGGTATGTATTAAAAGTAATAGACATCTTCAGAAAAGAGGGAACAGGGAACAGTTATGGGGAAAAAGAGATGATTAATTGATTCTTTATGGATAAGAATTGATTATATTTTGAATTTTTGGAAATATCTAATAAGTACGTAAGCAAAATTAATTATATATTCTATTGACTTCTGGTTATTCCTTTCCTTTTCCCTGTTCCCTCTCTCAACTAAAGTTACTATCAGGACTTACGCAGCCACCCTAGATATAGTGCTTAAAACCCCATACGCAATAGTTTTTCAGATCTATTTATATATAGTACCTTTGTGTAAGTCTTGAGTATAATTAGGTTGATTATTATGAAAAATAGTATTATATTGAAATATTTATAAATGTAAGCATTCAGCTATTAATATCAAATCCACTTTTGGAGAATAAAATTAATATTGGCAAAAACTTAAATATTGGTAAGGTTTGGAGATCAAACCTCTACAATATTGAATTGTACCAATATTACTGAATTTGATATTATTTGTGAAATTTATGCTCTAAAGCTAATAGTTGAAAGCTGAAGGCTGAATGCTTACTAATAAATTCAAAGATAAAAATTGGAAAGTCAGTGTATGTTATTACCCGCAGTTTTACACCCTGATATAGTAGAGTTTCTCCGCAAAGAGGTAGAAAGTAATTTACAAAAGAAAGTTTGGGAATGTATTCAAAGATTGAAGCAGCAAAAATTTAATAGTGGACTGCGGGTAAAAAAGCTCAAAGGAATAAACAAAAGAGTATGGGAAGCTAGAATTAATAGTGCTAGTCGCTTAATTTTCACATACGATAAATCACAACGACCAGAAACAGGAGAAACAGAAGTTTATTTAGTAATTCAAGATATTTGTTTAGACCATGATGATGTATCGCGACGTGCTAAAGCCAGACAAAAAAAACCTGATTATGAATGGCTAGAAACAACAGAATTTGAATTAATTGTAGAGACGAAAAGTTTCCAAATTCAAGATGATGATGCAGATGAAAATGTATCATATTCATCAGCAGAAGAAGCGAATATTGAAGCAGCAAAAGCTTTAGATTTAGAAATAAATTCAGATTTCACAGATGACGAGTTATTAGGAAATGTTGAGTGGCGAGTATTAGAGTCAGAAACAGAATGGCAAAAAGCGATTATTGAGCAAAATACAGATTTACCTTTAAAGCTAACGCCAGAAGAATATAAATTAGCTAAATTGTCAGGAAATTTATTATTAAATGGTAGTGCAGGTACAGGAAAAACTACCATCGCATTATATAGAATGCTGCAAAAAAAACCAGGTAGTAATTTAGGGAAACGTTTATATATTGCCTATAACAATTTGCTAGTTAATAATGCTGAAGAACAATTCCAGAAAATACTAACTACGAATAGTCCATTAGAATTAGAATCAGAATCCCAAGACTCAACAAATAAAATAGTTTTTGAATTTAAAAATCTGCAAAAACTATGTTTAGAAATTCTCAGTAATTGTCAAATAAATTATTCTTCTCAAGATGAAGTAAACTATCAAGTATTCTCGGAAATGTACAAAGCCCATCCTAGTAGAAAACAATATTCAACAACTTTAGTTTGGGAAGAAATTAGAGGTATGATTAAGGGTAAACAACTAGAAATTACACGAAGTATTTTATCAGAAAAAGAATATCAAAAAATCAGTAAAAATAGCATAACATCAATGTATGTTAAGCAGAGAAAAGAAATATATAAAATAGCGGAATGGTATCAAAAAAAGCTAGAAAAAGAAAGATTGTATGATGAAATAGATTTAGTCAGAGAAGTGCTGAGATTAATCAAAAAAGATGCTATTGAACAATATGATTTAATTGTTTGTGATGAAGTACAAGATTTAACAGAAATACAGTTAAAATTATTATTTGATTTAGCTTCTCCTAGTGGAAATTTGTTTTTTGCGGGAGATTCCTATCAAATGATTAGTCCTAGTGGTTTTCGATGGGAAACTCTAAAAGATAAATTTTATCCAGATAGAACAGTAGATGAACAAACTCTGAAATTTAACTTTCGGAGTGTAGGTAGTTTAGTAAAATTAGCGAATCAACTACTAAAATTACGTTCTAGATATTTAGCAGAACCGACAATCTATTATTCAAAAACTAATAGTTTTTATGGTCAACCAGCTAGACTAATTTCCGCAGATAATCAAACATTAGTAAGAATATTAAAAGAAACATCCATAAGTCCTGGCGATGCTATTTTAGTTAGAAAAGAATCAGATAAAGAAAAAATTAGAGCTGAACTAAATTCCAGTTTTGTTTTTACAATAGAAGAAATAAAAGGATTAGAATTTGATACAGTTTTTATCGTAGATTTTTTTCAGACACAAGCAAAACTTTGGGGTAAAGCAATACGGGGTGGGGTACTAAAAGAAAAAGAAAAACCACAACTTCAACTAGAATTAAACTTACTTTATGTAGCAATTACCCGTGCCAGTAGAATATTAAATATTTGGGAATCTAAACTTAGTCAACTTTGGCAAGAATCAGAATTAATAGGTTTATTTCAGTCAATAATTCCCGAATTAGTTACAAGTGATCGTATAGAACCTAGTTTAGAAACATGGCGTAAACAAGGAGAATATTATCTCAAAGCCGAATTTTATCAACAAGCAAAAGAATGCTTTAGTAAATCTGGGGATATAACTTTAGAAAAACACACTGAAGCTAAATTATTAATTCAAAAACAACTTTATAATGAAGCAGTAGAAATTTTACTTGAGTTAACAGAATGGCAAGAAGCAGCAGTTTTATTTGAAAAATTAGAAAAGTGGCAAGAAGCAGGAATATGTTGGGCAAACATTGGGGAATATAATCACGAAAAAATTTGTGAAGCTTATCAACTAGAATCAAGTTCAAAATGGTCAGAAGCAGCTAAAAAATGGGAAGAAGTTTCAAATTTTGCTAATGCTAAACGTTGCTGGATGAATGTTCCCGAAAAAAAAGCAGAATATTCTGCTATGGAATTAGAAGAAAAGGAAGAATGGTTAAAAGCTGCCCTTGAATATGAGGTAGCCAAAATGCCAGACAAAGCAATATTTTGCAGAGCTAGAGAATATCAAAAGAGAAACCGATGGGAAGAAGCTATTAGTCGGTATGAATCAGTTGGTATGGACGAAGAAGCTGAAAAATGTCGCCAAGAAGCAATCAATATACTGTATAAACGAGGATTATTTAAGCTAAAAAACAAAGATTATAATGGCGCTCTAGAAGACTATAATCGCGCTCTAGTTTTAGAGTCAAATAATCATCTGTTATATCAGAATAAAGCTATTATTCTGGCGGAAATGGGAAACCTAAAAGAAGCAGCCAAAAATTTTAAAAGAGCATTAGAAATAGAACCCGAACATGTTCAAAGTTATTATAATTTAGGAGCAGCTTATGTAGAACTAGGAGAGTTTAATCTGGCTATAAAAGTTTTTTCCCAAGCTCTGGAATCAGGTTTTCGAGACTATCAAATCTACCAAAACTTAGGAGTAGCTTATTTTAAAGCAGGAGACCACCAAGAAGCTATAGTAAATTATAATCAAGCTATAACACTTAATCCCCATAAACCAGAAATTTATTATAACCGAGGTGTTGCTCATCGTTTTCATGGAAATAATCAAAATGCAATTGATGACTTGACAAAAGTATTACAACTCAATCCTCAAGCAGCAGATGCTTATACCCAACGAGGTATTGTTAAATGTGACATGAGGGATCTCAAAGGAGCAACTGCGGACTTTGATGAAGCTATTAAACTTAATCCGCAAGATCCTGAACCTATCTATAAGCGAGCTATAATTCGTCGTATGTATAAAGATAATGAAGGTTCACTAGCTGATTTTAATGAAGTTATCAAGATTCGTCCTAAGTATGCAGATGCTTACATTAGACGAGGTAGAGTTCGTTTTGAACTTGACGATCATTTAGGCGCCCTAGATGACTTAGACTACGCAGTGCAACTGCAACCTAAAAATGCAGAAGCTTATTATCATCGAGGTAATACGAAACTTAGTCTGTCTAATTTTGATGGTGCAAGATATGACTTTGAGGTGGCGATCACCTATAAGCATGAATATTATCAAGCTTATAACGATTTGGGTGTTGTGTATCTGAGAACAGGAGATATTTTAGCTGCTATCAGAAACTTTGAAACAGCTATACAAATTAACTCCCATTATGCTGATGCTTATAATAATCTAGGTTATACGAAATTTAATCTAGGGTATTCAGGAGCAATAAAACTTTTAGAAAAAGCTATAGAAATTAATCCTAACTACGCTGAAGCATACAATAATTTGGGAAATTGTCGCCTGAAAACAAGAGATTTTCAGGGAGCAATAAGAGACTTTGGAGAAATTCTACGCATTAATCCTAAGCACATTTCAGCTCTGAATAATCGAGCTTTAGCATATTTGAGATTAGAAGATTTCTCCAAAGCGATCGCTGATTGTCATACAGTGCTAGAAATTGCTCCCAACTATGCTTTAGCTTACTACAATTTAGGCTTAATTCACACTGAGATGGGAGATTTAGAGCAAGCCATTTTAGACTACAATGAATCATTAAGACTGTCTCCCCAAAATATTGACAGTTATATGAATCGAGGTCGAGTTTATTATAAGTTAAACAACTATACCCAAGCAGTTCAGGATCAAACCAGTGCTTTGAGTATTAATCCTAATATTCCTCAAGCTTATCGTTTGCGTAGCGAAGGATATATTCAATTAGGACAATTAAAAGAAGCTATTAATGATTTACAGAAAGCAGTAGATATTTACCAGCAACAAGCAAAACCACAAGAATACAAAAATATGAGCGCTTTAATTGAGAAAGTGGAAATCAGGAATCAAGAGTCAAGATTATTTAGGAGTCGAGACCAAAGAAAATCACCAAGATTTACTGGTTATTTTAATAATCTTGATCCGGACTTTAATAGCAAACCAGGTTGATGAGATAATATTGGTCTTTAGAGGTATTTAATACAAACCTGGATTTTATACTTTTTGATCGGGACTGATCACACGCGCAACCAAGAAACCGGGTTTATCGCTCTGATATTGTCGTTAAAACCACGAAATTCTTTCATAAACCCGGTTTCTGCATAAGCCCTGTTAATCTAACTCAGGTGTAACTCCATTCGTTTCTTGTTGATGCTGGTAATCAGAATCACTCCTAACAATATTTGCATCAGATAACCTAAAGTAATCTACCAGCTTTCTGGGAATATCTAGTATTATTGGAACTTTTAAAGAATACTCATACTGAATAGAGTCCGATCTTAATTCATGTACAACTCGTGCCCATCCTTCTCGTAGATGAGATTCGTCTGTTGGCACTTTCTGTACAATAAGTTCCACAGGTGTTCCTTGATGTGGTCTCTGCGACCACTTATTAGGAAGTTGTTCATAATAAATGGTTTTTCCGTCTTTAATTTTTTGAGCTGAGATGAGAACGACTTTATCAGTTTGATATTTACAACCATTTGCATAATCTGTTCCCATTTTATAAGGTTCAGATGAATATTTCTCCAAGTTATCTATTACCTCTTTCCAAGACTTACTCCCAGGATAATTTTTGAGCTTCTTTTGATCATTTTCATCCTTCCAAGTTTCATCATATTTTACTTCTTTAAAAGAGTCATCAAGCTTGGAAAAATTAGCGTTGTGTTGAACAACTCCACGGTCTCCTAGACTTATGTAAATGAAATTATTAACTGGATAAAGTTCTGCACTTGCATAACCTGGATATAATTCTCTATCAATAATAATAGGGTTTCTTTTCTCTTTCCAAATTTTATATGCTGTAGATACTTCTTGAGTGCTACTTTTGACAATAACTATTCTCAGATTATCAAAAACAGATTTTGAACCAGTCGGAACAAAAGGTAATTCATCTAAACAACATTTTTCTGTAGATAAATTAGGAATTACTTGTCTAATATTGTCTTCTTGTACAACTAAAAGCACATTCTTGCTAGAGTTTTCGCACAAATTTTTCAGATTTTCTACAAAAAAAGTGCGCACTTTTTGTAAAGCTTTCTCTTTTTGATTATCTTTCAATTCTACATATTCTAAATCGTCTGATGCCAATAAAATTTGTGCTTCTTTAACTGATAACCAATTTGTATTATCTTGATTATCTTTTTTATTTTTATTAGCATTCATCAAAAGAAGAGAAATTTTTCCAGTGTCATTATTTATTTGTGTTATGACTGGCATAAGTTTAGCAACATTATTAGATGCAGTTTTGCCTGTTATCCTCAGAACAAAAAAGCTGACAATTAATAGATTCTCTGGCGCATTTAATACTTCTTGATTTGTCAGTTTAACAATTTCAAATTTTTTGTGACAAGGAATATCTAACTGTCTCATTAAGTCACTAATTGCATTATTAACACGACTTACTATTTGGACATCTTTTTCCTCTATAATTTTCTCTTCACCAGTCTTTTTATTGCGTCTTATTTCGTCGTATGACGTGACAATAAACTGACTAACTATATCAAGTTTAGATAGAATTTTAGTATTAATTGTTTTAGGGTCATTTCTGCCATTTTTGTATTCAGGATAATCGGCACCTTGAATGGCAATTAAAGCACAGTCAAATGAACAGTTATATTCATTTTCTACTGCTTTAATCATCTCCATAATTTCTGTTTCCCTACTACTTATTTTTTCCTTGTCATTTTGCTGACAGGAGCTAACAAAGATATTTGCTAAATCCTCAGATGCCCGAATAATATTGATAGGAAGTTTAACTTGACTTTCTTTATAGACTTCATTTTTTAATTCATCAAATCCCTTTTCAACTTTTTTATATAATCTATTAAACTGTTCAGGGATTGATACTAAAATATTTATAGATTTATTTTGTTGTGCAAATTGTCTTAATGGATTTACTTCAGTTAAATGATTTTTATTCCTAGAAACTTTAACATCGCACTCACTTAATGAATTTGTTGGTTCAAATTCAGGGAATTTTTTGAACAAATCAAAAATCAAACGTTTATCATGAGAAAATAAACCTTCTTTAGGAATTTCCATTCTAGTTGGTTTTAGTAATGTTGTTGTTTTTAAAACTAAAACTGTCAAATTTCCAGCATTAAGTTGTTCAGGAATAATTCCATGTTGTGGAATAGCTGAAATAATTTTATCCGGTTCGGGAGTTAAATTGTTTCCTTCCTCCAAACCGTTTAAAACATCTAAAACTTTGTTTCTAAAGATATATTCTCCATCTCGCTTAATTAAACTAACTGCCTGTAAACTTCTATTAAATGGAAGTGTTTTTTTCCAGTAATTTGCAGGTGCTTGAATATGTAAACTAGCAGCACAATTATACTTAGGTTCAAAAGGTTCAGTAATATAACGTCGTATTGAGGGATGAATATAAATCTTGGGCGTTGAATCAAAATAACGGAAACCAACTTTAAAGTTCAAACATAAACTACTTAAACCTTTTAATTGACTATTTTTTAGCTGTTGTGGTTTAGGAGGCCATTCTTGTATTTCTCCTGGATTTGGTGACTTAATAAACTTGTATTTTTCTCTACCAATAAGTATTGGTTCATTTTGAGAATAATTAACAATTTTTACAGCGATCGCATCAGCTACAGCTAGTTTCCAAGATAAACTATTCTTCTCAAAAGGAAGGTCTATTAAATTAATTTTTTGGGATGGTTCTATTGATTCTAATCCTTCTTGAAGTAGCTCATAATCTTCATCTGAAAAATTTTCTCGGTTGCTAAACTCTACACTTAACCAAGATAATAAAACTAATTTTATAGACTCACTATCTATCGGTTCTCCATTAGACATTAACCAATATTGCCTCAAAATTTCATTTTCTTCCTTAGCTATACCTCTACCTGTTGATAACACACCACTAGATGCACGAATAGTATCATTTAATGATGCTACAGGAATGAAATTTTCTCCTGTAGCACGTCTATTTTTTTTCTTAATTTTCTGATAAATCTGATTTAGATTATTGAACAATTCCTCTGGAAAGGATGTATACCAGATAGGCAATGTTTCTTTAATATCGAAACTATAAATTAATTCTTGTAAGATTTTTTTGTCACTCATAATGATTTTGTTCTATGAAAGTAGTGTTCTAAACATCCGTTCTGCTTCCACGGAAGAATATGAAAGGTGGAGCAAGTGCAGCAGCTATATTGCCAGTCTTTGCTATATGGATGTTTGATTTTTCTCTGCTCTGACTTACAGGAGATGTACTATATATAGAATCAAAAAACTATTGTACAAGAGTTTTAAACCTTATATATATGATATATGCCTAAGTCGCGCCACCATAGTTACAGAAGTTTTCCCCAGTAACTATATTGCCAGTCTTTGCTATATGGATGTTTGATTTTTCTATTGTTCATTTCATTTTTCTATTGTTCAATAGTTACAGCAGTTTTCCCCCAGTAGCTATATTGCCAGTTTTCCGAGAAGGATGTTTGATTTTTCTATTGTTCAATAGTTACAACAGTTTCCGTCCGTTGATGAAGTACGTCTGCGCAGCAAGTGTGGCAGTTATATCAATACTTTCATGCAACAAAGCTACTCATAATAGTAATAATTTGTATCTTTAACGTCAACAGAATCTCCCATCATATCAATAAGAGATTTGTCAAATGGTTTGTACAAAGCACTTCCGACAGAATTATCTTTGTACTTCATCGCTTCATCAGCAATAGCTACCAACAAACTACTAGCAGCACTATCATAAGTAGAATCTGTCATACCAGAAATTCTCCTTTGTGCTGTCTTAGGTGCAAATGCGCTATCAACAAAGTAAAGGTGGAAAGAAACACCCCCACGCACCGCCCTTCCTACAACTTGAGTAATCATAACTCGAAGAGTCGAAGCAATATCCGAACGTAGATCGAGTTCTGGAGTTGCTGTCAGTTTTGAGTATTGAATAGGTAACCCCATAATCTTGTCACAATAGTTTTTAGCATCAGTCCGATATTTGTTCCCTAAACTAGCTAAACTAGGATTGTTTGACTTTTTTTCCTTAAATACATATCTAGGGTGTTCCGAATCAAGAGCATCTAACGCCCAAGCATTCAAAAACCCAATCAAAAGTAGAGGATCGTTCGGAACCGGAAAAGGTCTCGCTAAAAATACCACAACCCCAAAAGCTGCAACTCTTTCAGCATTCAGAATATTATGTCCTCGTTCAACTGCCAGAATAGGAGCAATCAAAATTTTAGCGTTCTCTATTTCGGCAAATCGTGAAACATCACTTCTTTGGATAAAATCAATATCATCACCTAAATTATTGCTATCTCTCCCTAGCGCGACAATTTTTACATTTTTGTCATTGTATTCTCTTTGCAGTGCAGCAGCAACTATAGCACTATCTGCATAGGAACCTACCAAAAGTAAAGCTCGTTTTCTATCTCCGGCAACTCGATCTATCCAATTATCTATTTTAGTTTTATTGTTAGATTGAACTTTGCAAATATCTATAGCTATTTGTTCTAATGCCTCTTGTTTATTAGAATTTCCAGATACTTTAATTGGTTGAGATGTATTTGCTCTTGAAGGTTCAAAAGATGTTTTTGATTCATTAATAATAGTATTAATACTTGATTCATCAGGACGAAGAACAATATTGACAGGAATTTGTAAATGATACTTTGATGAAGTTCCAGCCCAGGAAGTTCCTGACATTAATAGTACATTGCAACCAGGAATATTATTCCAAGTAAATAAATTATGGTAATTATATAGTAAATGTCTGCCAACTCCAGAAAAATTTATAACATCTAGTTTACCTGGTATTCTAGGAGATGAAATATCTTTAGTGTATTTAAAAAACTGTCCTGAACTGATAATAGGAGATGAAGGAAGCACTCTAGAAAATTCATCTGAAGATTTAAAGAACGATATATCAGGGTCAATGTCAAAAATTTCTTTGTAGTAAGGAGCGTAGAAAAGTATTGATTGAATACAATCAGATAATTGAGTAAAAAGAATTGCTAAATACAGCTTCTTACTTAAAATAGTCCTAGTTTCTTTATCTATTTTTACATTTTTTAGACCTTTTAAAGATTCAATCCAATCTACAATATCAACCAATCCTGCTTCTTTATCTATGACTATTCTGGCAATATATTTTAATCCCCATAACATTTTATTTAGCAGTTCTGAACTTAAAACTGAACTATCATTTATTGAATCTCCAGTAAAAACATTAAAAATAGCTTCTAGTATTTCTTGATTTTTTAGTTCTCCAGGAAAAAATAAATCTGATAATGTTTTAGCTACATCAGTAAAAAGTTGAGAAGATTTAAAAAAACCAGAATCAACTAACCAATTTTCTAAGGATGTATCATCTAATAAAGGTAAAATTCTGTTAGCTAAATTATCTGCATTTTTAATATCAACCTGCCAATTTTCTACCTGGGGTTTCCGAAAAAGATGTCCGCGATTAGTTTCTTGATTGCGTTTATTTAGAGTTGAAATAAGCCTAGTAATTACTGGTGTTTCTCCTTTGCCAAATAAATGTAAATTCGGACAAAATTCAGAATCAAAATAGACTTGAATATTATCAGATTCATCAAATATTATTAGAGAGCTAGCAATATAAATTAATTCACCATATTTAACCTTATAAAGACCTTTAATAAGTTGTCTAGGTACATTTGATTTCAACAGTGCTTGTGGAGTTGTAATCCAAACAATACTATCAATAACTGCAAGGTCTCCCTGTTTACTAGGACAAACATGAAAAAAAGGACACATCCAATTACTTGTAGATGGTTCCTCTGGATTCTTTCGAGATGGCGATCGCAAGTTATTACAGGGAGCTATAGCAGATTCTAAAACATGAAAATCTTCCTCATCTAAATAGTTATCCAACAAACAAATTGTAGAAAGTGATGCTGCATTTGCACTATCATCCAAAGATTCTTGTCTACGGATAACAGAATTATGGATTTGACTTGTATAAGAATAGCGATTAGAAACACCGATAATAGTTGCTGCCTGTTGGTTAAGTCCTTTTAGGAAAATATTTAATTCCTCTTCTACATCCTTGCATTCCATGACACTGCCAAAAACCAGAGTGGTTCGGAGATTATGCTTTGCTTGATGTACTGCTACAATTTTAGCAAGAGTGCTTTTGCCTGCATTTACCATACCAACTAAATTAACAGTGCCATCTAAATGTAAAGTTTCATCTGGAGTTCCGTCATAACACTGCCAAAATGTTTTATTTAAAATCCTTTCATATTTTCCTGACTTTCCTTTATTAATTAGTTGTTCATCCATCCAACAAGCAGTTTCCATTAATTCTGCTTTTGTATAAGTGACATTCCCTTTTTGATTGTTATACTGAGTTAAATCAGATAAATTAAAACCTGGTAACTGACTCTTTCTTCTAGCTTGTTGTATAGGATTACCTTGTGTTGGATTAATTCCTAATCGGTTTAAAACCAAGTTATAGTCATCTTCTGGTATTTTATAAGATTTGACATCTTCTCCTTTTTGGGGATTTCCCGATAAATAGTGTTGATCAGGACGCGCATATTTAACTGTTGTATCATTTTCTTGATAAATGTCTAAATTTCCATTATTAAATATACGATGATAGTCTTGCTCCCGCGTAGCTAATAAACCACTACCCATAGATTGAATAGGTGCAGATAAAACAGCATCTGGAAACCATCTCAGATATTGTGGGATAATTTTTTGGTAAGCATCTAAACGCTCCGAAAGTATTTTAGTAGAACGCAAAACTGGCAAAAGATACGATGCTTTTCTTACTTTGTGGCGATCGCTTGTTGATAAGTTCTGTAGTCCTTCGTGTGGCAAATCATATAAACATAGCAGGAAACTTAAACTTTCTACAGGTTCATTTGGCATTACCAAGTGTAATAAATACAATCCTGCTTCCAGCTCAATAAACTCTTTTGCTGTTAAATCTCCTAGAGAAAATTGGTTGGAGTTATCAATAATATTCTCTAAATCTGTTATAAGAGGAGTCAATACATTTGTTTCAAACATGATTCTTAATTAAGTCAATTAATTCGCTTTCGTAATAAATTTTTTCATCTGAATGCTCGATAAATACCTCTTTGTAATTTGGTGTTTTTGCTTTCCGTGCATCTGGAACAACAAAACAGTATTCATCACCTTCTATTCCATATTTTTTAATATCGTTCATAGGAAAACCTTTTTCGTCACATTTTTGTGCTAAACCATCAGCACTAACCCAGTCCTTGACATCCACACACAATTTATATTCATCTGGACAAACAATTAGTAAATCGTAAGAATCAAGTCCCGGCCACATTGTCACTTTACATCCGAGTTCTTTAGCTTTATCTCGCAATTTAAGTTCCGGTACTGAAGGCGAAACCAGAAAATATCGAATGTCTGGAGCTGCTAGTTTGACCGTTTCATTAGGTTCTATATAATCAATAATAATTTCCTTATTTTGTGAAGTGTTGAAGTCACATTTATGTACCGCACAAATCATTCTTTCATTATACATAGTCACCAGACTTCCACATAATTTACATCTGGCAATTTTATTATTGATAAATTTGCTAGCAGGAACACAATGAGTATATACCACATCGAAAATTCCCTCTTCTAAAGTTTTTGAATTATCTTTAAATTTTGCTTTAAACTTTGCTTTAAATTTTATCCTTTCTTGCAGAGTTGTAATTGAATGCTTGGCTAAAAATTCTCTAACTTGCCGATAGATAGCATCCTTTTCTTCGATGGTTTTACTGCGTGATATTAGAGCTATAATTTTCTGGTAAACTTCTCTTTGAAGCAGTCCCGACTTATTGCTTTCGATAACATCTTGGGCAAATTCTCGACATTCTTCAGTAATTCTAATTTCAGGAATATTTTCTAGTAGATAAATATCTTCCTCTTGAGAAAAATCAAGAGGCCAGTTGATTAAAGAAGTTGTTTTACAGAGCTTAATAACCTCTCCTAAACTTTGAATAATTGGTTGATTTGCTCTTAAGGATAACAGTGCTAATTGATTTAATGCTCGTTGTAAATTTTTAGGGTAAGGATGAGTAATACCTCCTTCTTGTTCATAAGCACTCTCTAGGTCTACTAATCCAGTTACAAGTAAATCAAAACAGGTTTCAGATGTCACTTTCATCTTTTTGTTCCTCCTCATTTCTATAGAGCGGAATAGACTCTAAAAAATTTTGAATAATTTCCTTTGTGTCAGTGTCACAATTAAAAGTATTTATAGGAGAGCATTTAATCTCAAAAAAAATATCTTCCAGTTCTTCTCTGAGGCGTTCTAGATAGTCAGAAAATAATGGAAGTTTATGTTGTTTTCCTAGAAGATGTAAGTCTATAATTTCTTTAGTTTTCCTTGAATCTTCTCCAGCTTTTTTGTAATATTTTCTAATATCTTCTCGTTCATTTATTTTCAGGATTAAATTCCAGACATCATCTAAAGTTGCCTCGTATACTTTGTTACCAGATATAATTTTTCCAACTTCTGTTAATATTTTCTGAACATTTTTTTCGACAACAACAAAAAACTCTGAATCTGTTAGATGGCTAGACTCTCCTCTTATTGTTGCCAGTTGCAATCCAGATTTTATCTCCTCTCGGACTACATTTCTGATTTGTTCTATTGCTTCCGGTGTTATTGCTGAATTTGTATTTTTAAGTGACATTTGACCCCAACTATAAATAGTAATTTTGCATAGAAAAATTGCTTTCTAATCATCTATAAAAAATGAAAAAGTAAATAGACAGGATTTACACACGCGCAACCAAGAAACCGGGTTTATTGCCGTAATATTGTTGTTCAAACCACAAAATTTTGTTGATAAACCCAGTTTCTGCATAAGTCCTAATAGACTTAACAGACAAATTGAATTAATTTTTCCCAAAACAAATATTTAATTAGTTCTAGTTGTAATCAACTTTTATATACTACCACAAAGAAATTAACTTTTATAGTGACTTAATATTTTAGATACTAATGGGAATAGTGCATAGTTTCAAGAATATTGAGAGTAGCGATCGCTTCCAACTCTTGACTTTATTCCACTAATATAATTTTTGGACATTTAACTATTTTTGCATTGCTCCAGGAGGAGCATTTCCCTCAGAAAAACCCACTCAGAAATTAATTCCAACTTTTGACTTTTGACTTTTGACTTCTGACTTTTCCTTGGTATTATTGACCTAATAATGCAATAATATTTCGGCACTATGAACGATAATGTTATTCTATTATGCCTGAAATCCCCCAGTTTCCCGAAGCTCTTGCTGAGGCCCTCAATAATTTCCCAGAGCTAGATTTAGACTTACCCGACCCAGAAGATGAAGAAATTCCTGACTCTGAGTTTGAAAGTGTAGTCGATACAGCATGGAAAGTTTGCGATCGCTTTGACCTCCAGACCGAAATTTGGCGAGGCCAGATCCTAAAAATTATTAGAGACCGAGAAAAAAAAGGAGGCGAGGGAAGGGGTACGGGATTCCTAAATTGGCTCAAGGAGAGAGAAATTAGTAAAAGCCAAGCTTATGCTTTAATAGAATTGGCCAATAGTGCTGATACTTTAATAGATAAAGGACATTTAGACCCCGACTCCATTAATAACTTTAGTAAAAGAGCCTTTGTCGAAACGGCCAAATCTCCAGAAGAAGTCCAACAAATGGTAACAGATGCAGCCAAAAAAGGCGATCGCATCACTAGACGAGAAGTCAAGCAACTAGCAGACGAATGGACTGCCGTTAGTTCGGATTTACTGCCAGAGGAAATTCGAGCCAAAGCTACCTCTGGTGCGATGCCACCCCGTCATTTAGCTCCCCTAGTCCGGGAAATGGAAAAGTTACCAGAATCCCATGTCAGCGTCATTCAAGAGGAAATAGTCCAAAATCCAGAATTAGATACAATCAAACAGCTAACCTCAGATGCGCGTAACCTATCCAAGTATCTTGACGCTGCAGCCAAAGTCCAAGCATTGAATGAATCATCATTAGATATGGAAATGGTATTAGAAGAAGCTCTCAGATTAGAATGTTTGAATGTAGTTGCTGATTTGGTAAAGCAATCTGCTCAACTAGAGACAACAATAGCCAAACTTTATAGTAGCTGGAAGCGTGTAGGTAATTTATCAGAACGATTATTTGTGGATACTGGAGCTAGCACACCTCATCTCCGACATTTATTAGGGTGTCTGGACAAACTATCAAATAATGTGATTGAAATGAGTTTAAATGACCTCAATAACCAAACAGTTCGTCTACAAATACTCTCGGATGCTGATTAATACAAAATGCGATCAGACTCAGAAACCCGGTTTCTTTTAGGTATTTTCCCAGATCGATAGATAAGAAACCGGGTTTCTTTTGGGTATTTTTAGTGCGAGCATCTTGCTCGCCGACTCATGATTACAGCAGTTTTCAGATTGATCAACCACATCTTCATAACCAGTCAGGAGACAGGAGTTATATCATGTCCGGATAATCAGTTATAAAAAAAGTTTTTGTTTGTGTAGAACTTCATTAACTAGCTGCTGTAGAGGCTTGGTCTCCAAACCAAAGCATATAAGGGGTTTGGAGACCAAACCCCTACTACAGACTTTGATTATTAGGACTTACACATAGACGCTATCTGTAGGTTGCGTTACGAGATACGCTAACGCACCAAGACTCTATATATAGTGCCTCCCGTGTAAGTCCTGATTATAACTATTCAACCGGACATGATATTAGGAGACAGGAGGAGTAGTGCGAGCATCTTGCTCACACGAGTTAGATGTTCACGCGATTATGCTCCCCCACTCCCCCACTCCCCCACTCCTCAACTCCTCCACTCCTCCACTCCCCAGCTAATTTTATAGATCCGGTTAGAGGTTCTATACTCCAGAGGTTTGAGTAACAGAAGCCAGAACTTACCGATCATATTTAATTTCCATTCCTAAATTAAATCTGGTGTATTCTCATCAAAATCATCAAAATCATCAAAACCATCATCACCATCGTCATCATCATCACCATCATCATCATCATCATCTACAAAGTCATCCTCAAGGTCATCAGGTAAATTAGAATCAAAATTATCCTGGAAGAAATCTGATTTATCGAGAATCCTGTCAAAATTACCAAGAGACAAACCTGATTTATCGGGAACCGTATCATCTAAAACTAAATCAGACTTATCTTTAACTGGTGGAAACTGAGACGTCTCATCATCAACAAACTTACTTTCATCCACTCCAACTACTCTAGGGGTTTGGTCTCCAAACCCGTCTCCAAACCCTCTTCCAAACCCCCTTTGAGAATCTATGTTCTGTTGATTTGCAGATCCCAAACCTAGAGTATTTTCCAATTCCAATGATCGCGCTGTCTGGTCATCTAATACCACACTCTGCAAATCATCTTCCTCAAACATATCCATATCATCATCCCAACTCTGTTCCCAACGATTAATCTCTGCATTTAGAGCATCTTCATAAGCATTAAACCCAGTACCAGCAGGAATCAATCGCCCAATAATCACATTCTCCTTCAATCCCCTTAACCAATCAGACTTACCTTCAATCGCAGCCTCCGTCAACACCCTTGTAGTCTCTTGGAAACTAGCTGCCGAAATAAAGCTATCCGTATTCAAAGATGCTTTCGTAATCCCCAATAATATTGGTGTATATTGAGCAGTCGCCCCACCCGTAATAGACATCGCCTCATTCACCTGTTCCACTTGTCGCAACTCTATCAACTCCCCAGGTAACATAGTAGTATCACCACCATCATCAATCCTCACCTTCGCCGTCATCTGACGCACGATTACTTCAATATGTTTATCAGAAATATCAATACCCTGAGACTGATAAACCGCTTGCACCTGATTTACCAAGAACCTCTGACAAGCCTCAAAACTCCTCAGACAAGCCTCATAAACGCTTTCATGTTCCCGGTAATAGTTGAAGAAAGTCTCCAGAATTTCATGGGGATTTTGAGGTCCGTCGGTTAGAGGTTCACCCACTTCCACATTGTGTCCATCAGGAACAATTACATTTTGACCATGACCTATAGGATAATCTGTGATTGTACCATCCATCGAAACCACACTCACCTCTATGTTCTCATCATTAATCTGAACCTGAGCTTGACCAGGATACTTAACTAAAATGCAAGATTCTTTGGGTTTCCGTGCTTCCAATAATTCTTCAATTCGAGGTAAACCCTGAATAATATCCCCAGTCTTAGTCCGCTCAAATACCAGCAATACCAAACTATCTCCCCGTTGCACCAAATCTTCATCCGTAGTCACCAAGACCGCACCGGTAGAAACACGATATGGTCGGCCTTGGCGCAATACCACCTGATAACTTTCACTACCATTCTCCAGAGGTATCGTTTCAACCTGATATACCATACCAGAATTTTGAATAACTGTTCCCGGAGCAATTTCAGTACCAGCAACTAATAAATCCCCTGCTACCACAGATGGTAAAGTATTCACTGGGATTCTAATTAAATCTTCTTCTCGAACTATCAAAACCCGACGAATAGCCTCGGAACCCTCTCGAATACCCCTGACTTCACCAGATTGCTTAGATAAAATTTCTGTACGAGCGACCACAGCTCCAGCTTCGATGACATCTCCATCTTTAACTAATAAGCTAGTATTCGTACTACCATGAGTTGTATCTGCCATCACATCCCGGCGAATGATTAAAGATTCCAGAATCACCAACTGTAAACGCATTACCCCTTCTTCTTCTGGGTCTGGTGATAATTCAATATCAGCAGCTAGTTGTGGTGCTTCTTCTCCAATCTCTAATACTAACTGAGTACGCAACAATTCTATCGCTTCCACAGATTTAACTCGCTCTCCATCCTTAAAAGCAATCCGTTGCACGGCTCGTAACTCAATAGAAGAATTAATTGATTTCTGAGAGGGTACACCAGGTTCATCAGGTACATGAAACTCAGTCACAGGTCGTAACAATAATCCAGGACCTTCTGGGGTTTCTATATATTCAATATATCTTAACTCAGACGTTACCAACCCTGGAATCACCTCTTGTCCTGGTGTGGTAATTTGACCATCCATCTGACTTAAATCCCCTAAGTCTGTATAATAACCTGCATTATGCAGTTCCCCTGGCTTAATAACTATTTCCCTGAGAATGTCATTTTTATGGTGTACTTCGGCAACTCCTTTAGATTGACAGAAAACATCTTTGACTATTTCTGTCCCAGCTTCCACATATTGACCGTCTTCCACCAAAAGGAGAGATATATCCTTATTAACTTCGTGACATTCTTCAGGAATCCATAGCAATGTACCACCTTTGGTGACTTCATACCCTTGTTTTGCTTTACCACGTTTGAGAACTTCCACCCCAGCATATTTAATGATGCCACCTGTAGAAGTTTGATAATTTCCATCTAAAAGTTCAGCAATAACTTCGTGGTTGCTAACTTTGCTACCAGGAGCTACTTTGAGAGCAAATCTTTGATTATTTTGAGTCTCAATGATATACTGCTCGCGATTAGCAATACTTTCTAAACGAATTTTGGCTTGGTCTAATCGCACACTTGCGGTAATCACTTCAATTTCGTGAGGCAAGTTATCGGGAGGAGTTGAGAGTGTGGGAGGAGTGGGAAGTGCAGGAGAAGCAGGAAGATTGGAACTCGGCAATGAGGAATCAGGTATGCGCACCACACCACCATGTTCTGTCACCAACTTAGTTTCAGCAATTATACTGTTAACTTGAATTTTAGTACCATTTTTCACCATTGGTTCTGCACCTGGTGGCAAGTTATATACTTCTCCAGCTAATATCCATATCAGACCACCTCTTTGAGCAATGCGAGTAGTTGTTCCTTGTTTATCTACTTTTTCTTCTTGCACCAACTGAGCAAACTTTACTTCTCCTGCTAAATCTGAAGCTACTTCTTTAGTTACTTTCTCAGTGGTTTTCTTGACCTGACCTCCCTTTGCTACTTCTGCTAACACCGTCCCTTTCAATACTTGCTGATTATCGCGTACCATAATAATCGAACCTTGAGAAATAGGTACACTTTCTTTACGATTTTCTGCACCCAATACAATTAGGTCAAAAGTATTTTCTGCAACCATCGCCTCATCCCCATGACGAGTCCGGAAGGAGCGAGTCCGAACATTAGATGGGTACTTGACCACACCTGCAAACGGGGCGAGAAATTGACGCGCTACTTCCCCAGTAAATACCCCTCCAGTATGGAATGTCCGCATCGTTAACTGTGTACCCGGTTCCCCAATAGACTGAGCAGCAATAATCCCAATAGCTTCTCCCATGTCAACTAAATGACCGTGAGCCAGACTCCATCCATAACAATGTTGACAGACAGAACGAGGTGCTTCACAAGTTAGAGGCGATCGCACGAACACCTTTTCCACATTTGCCTTACCCACTGCCTTCGCCAAATCTTCAGTAAACACTTGATTTCTCACTGCCTGAATACCACCACTACTAATAATTTCTCCTGTTTTTGGATGCTTCACATCAGCAGCAACAACCCTACCCAACAGTCGATCTTTTACCGGAATTAGCACGCGATCGCCTTCTTTCATGCTAGTAACAGTTACTCCCCGCATAGTGCCACAGTCTACTTCCCGGACTATTACATCCTGAGAAACATCAACCAAACGACGAGTCAAATAACCAGAGTCAGCAGTTCTCAATGCCGTATCAACCAAACCTTTTCGCGCACCATAAGAAGAAATAATGTACTCAGTTACAGTTAAACCTTCCCGGAAGTTAGTTTTAATTGGCAAGTCAATAATTTCCCCTTGTGGATCTGCCATCAAACCCCGCATTCCTACCAACTGACGCACTTGAGAAATATTACCCCGTGCCCCAGAAAATGCCATCATGTAGACTGAGTTCAGAGGATTAGTTGCCTTAAAATTACGAACCACTTCATCTTTAAGATTTTCACTGGTACTATTCCAAGTATCAATTACCTTTTGAAAACGTTCGACTTCAGTGATTTTGCCTTTAGTGTAACGATCTGTGGTATTGCGAATTTCTTCCTCTGCTGCATTTAAAAGTTGTCGTTTAGAGGGAGGTACTTGCAAATCATCTACACTGATAGAAACTCCGGCCTTAGTAGCATAACGGAACCCTAAATCTTTCAGCTTATTTGCCATCTGTGATGTTCTGGCCGTACCGTAATTGTTAAAAGACCAAGAAATTAGCTTTTTTAGTTGACCTTTGTTGATAACTCTGTTATGGAAAATCATAATTAAAATAATGAATAATGAACAATGAATAATTAATAACGAAAATACAATGGGGTAGGGGCGGGTTTTTGCTAGAACTTTAACACCTACTCTAGGATTTATACAAACCCGCCCCTAAATCAGTAGTAGGTTGGGTTGAGGGACGAAACCCAACCATATAATCCCCTCTAACCCCCCTTCGGAAGGGGGGACTGCTGGCAACTCTTTCATTATCGGACCTAGAAACCCGGTTTCTTTTTGAAGGCCAACCAATTGCTGCTCCCCGACTCCCCGACTCCCCGACTCCCTACTCCCTACTCCCTACTCCCTACTCCCTACTCCCTACTCCCTAATTGCTGATTGAATTGTTTGATTGAGAATTATCCGACCAGGAGTTGTCACCACAAACTGTGCAGTCATTACTCCATTATTCTCGCGAGTTTGACGAGATTTAATATAAACCTTATTAATATCTCCCTCCTGATTATAATGAACTCGATACAAATGATACATCTTTATCACCTCCCCATTGTTTTGAGTATGTTCAAATTTCAACTCTCCCAAAGTATCAGGCAATATCTTACTATCCAACGGCATCCAATAAGTCTTAATCACCACCTCATCAGACATCTGCTGCATATAAGGATGGGTTTCTTCTGCTTTATCAGTTTCAATTTGCACATCAACCCCTAATCGCAAATAAACATAAGTATGCAAATCGATCTGCCCTTGTTCATAAGCAATAACTACATCATCAAGGTTAGCAAAATAAAGTTCCTCCGCTCTTTGCACCTTATGGTTTTCTGCCGTCAGATAATAACAACCCAACACCATATCCTGAGAAGGAGTAATAATTGGACGACCAGTCGCTGGAGACAAAACATTATTCGATGCCAACATCAATAACCTCGCCTCCGCTTGCGACTCCAGAGACAACGGTACATGAACCGCCATTTGGTCTCCATCAAAGTCAGCATTAAACGCTGGACAAACTAAAGGATGCAGTTGAATCGCTCGACCATTTACTAAAATAGGTTCAAAAGCTTGAATCCCCAATCTATGCAAAGTTGGAGCGCGGTTCAACATCACCGGATGCCCATCTATCACCTCCTCCAATACATCCCACACATTCGGGTCTCCCTTAAGAATCAGTTTTTTAGCCGCCTTAATATTATTCACCAACCCCTGACGAATCAAGCGATGAATCACAAAAGGTTGAAACAACTCAATCGCCATTTCCCGTGGTAAACCACATTGATTAATAGCCAACTTCGGTCCGACAACGATTACGGAACGCCCCGAATAATCAACCCGTTTACCCAACAAATTTTGTCGAAAACGACCCTGTTTACCCTCAATGATATCGCTCAAAGATTTCAGAGGTCTATTATTTGCACCCACCACAGTGCGACCCCGACGACCATTATCAATCAAAGCATCAACTGCTTCTTGCAACATTCGTTTTTCATTGCGGATAATAATCTCCGGTGCCAAAATTTCCTGCAACCGTGCCAAACGATTATTCCTATTAATCACTCGTCGGTAAAGGTCATTCAAATCGCTGGTGGCAAACCTACCCCCATCCAACTGTACCATTGGACGCAAATCAGGAGGAATAACAGGAACTGCATCTAAAACCATCCATTCTGGTCTGGAACCCGTAGCAACAAAGTTATCAATCACCCGCAAACGCTTAATTAACTTGGCTCGTTTTTGCCCCTTAGAATTAGCAATTTCCTCCCTTAGCTTTTCTGCTTCTTCTTCTAGATTGAGATTTGATAATAAAACCTGTAAAGCTTCAGCACCAATACTAACCTCAACCCCTTCTATTTCTGAATCTTCGCTATAGATTTGGTCTTCAATTTCTAACCAAGCATCTTCAGCTAAAAGTTGTTTATAACTTAAACTTTCGTGATTTCCAGGTTCTAATACTACATAAGCATTGAAGTAAACAATTTGTTCTACATCTCGCAATGGCATATCTAACAAAATTGCCATATAACTCGGAATACCCTTGAGATACCAAACATGAGTTACTGGTGCTGCCAATTTAATATGTCCCATGCGATGGCGACGCACCCGTGCCTCAGTTACTTCAACTCCACATCTTTCACAAACGATACCCCGATGTCGGACTCGTTTATATTTTCCACAATGACATTCCCAATCTTTCGCCGGACCAAAGATGCGTTCGCAAAACAACCCATCCATTTCTGGTTTTAGAGTCCGGTAGTTAATAGTTTCTGGTTTGGTTACTTCTCCCACGACAGTACCGTTGGGCAGGGTTCTTTCTCCCCACTTACGGATTCTTTCTGGGGAAGCTAACCCAATTTTTACATAATCGAATCTTTGTTCTAATTTTGCCACGATAATAATTGATAATGAATAATTGAGGTTCTGTAGGGGCGGGTTACGGTTCCCGAAAATCACAAGTGAGTTAACGAGTTTCACATAAACTTAGCTAAACCCGCCCCCCCCGGGTTTCTCTGTCTCTGGTGTAGAAAGGAATCCCAGAAACCCGGTTTCTCTATTTCTGGTGTAGAAAGGAATCCCAGAAACCCGGTTTCTCTATTTTCTCCCCTAATGTTCTAGAAAAGAGGGCGGGTTTAGGTAAATCTCAGATGAACCAGGGAAATCTTTGGTTAAACCCGCCCCTACTAATGCGTGTATCCGTCACCTAATCTGTGTCTGCTCCTTCACTCGACAATGATTCATATACAGGACGAGAAGGCGATCGCTTGCCCGGAATATCCGCCATTAAATCAACTTCCACATCCTGAGTCGTACCATCATCCATAGTCTCCACCTTATGAGCTGCAATATCTAAACATAGAGACTGTAACTCTCGCATCAACACTTTAAAAGACTCAGGAGTACCAGGACGTGGAATTGCCTTCCCTTTCACAATGGCATTCAACGCCTCATTCCGACCTTGCATATCATCAGATTTCACAGTCAACAACTCTTGCAAAGTATAAGCAGCTCCAAAAGCTTCTAATGCCCATACTTCCATTTCTCCAAAGCGCTGACCACCTTGTTGTGCCTTACCACCCAAAGGTTGCTGTGTCACGAGAGAATATGGTCCGGTAGAACGAGCATGAATCTTATCATCAACTAAGTGAACCAGTTTCAACATATAAGCAATCCCCACAGTCACGGGGCGGTCAAACCTTTCCCCAGTCCGCCCATCATACACCCAAATTTTCCCGGCATTGTTCTCATCAAATGCCCAATCTTTACCAGAAGTATCCCTACCTATTTTCAACATTCCATGCACCGTCTCCCTTGATTTCTCCACACCGTGCATCTCATCAAAAGGCACACACTTAAACCTTGCACCCAAAAGTTCACCGGCCCATCCCAACAAACACTCAAAAATTTGTCCTACATTCATCCGGGAAGGTACACCTAATGGATTTAATATAATATCCAGAGGAGTACCATCAGGCAAATAGGGCATATCTTCAATGGGTAAAATTCTGGAAATAATTCCTTTATTTCCATGTCGCCCCGCGACCTTATCTCCTACTTGAATCTTCCGTTTTTGAGCCACATAAACCCTAACCACCATATTTGCTCCTGGTGGCAACTCATCTCCCTTTTCTCTGGTAAAGACTCGGACATCAACAATACGACCTTTCTCTCCATTGGGAACCCGTAAAGAATTATCCCGTACATCCCGTGCTTTCTCACCAAAAATTGCCCTTAACAATTTTTCCTCTGGAGGTTGGTCAGATTCTCCTTTGGGTGTTACCTTACCGACGAGAATATCCCCAGATTGAACCCAGGCACCAACTCTGATAATACCCTGTTCATCTAAGTTCCGCAGACCGTCTTCCCCCACATTGGGAATTTCTCTAGTAATTTCTTCTGGTCCTAATTTTGTCTGTCGAGCTTCAATTTCAAACTTTTCAATATGAATAGAAGTATAAACATCATCATACACCAAGCGTTCGCTAATCAGAACCGCATCCTCATAATTATAACCCTCCCAAGGCATATAAGCCACCAAAACATTCTGCCCCAAAGCCAACTCAGCACCCTCAGTGGAAGAACCATCAGCTAATACCTGACCAGCTACCACTTGGTCTCCCTCATATACCAGAGGTCTTTGATTTAAACAAGTATCTTGGTTAGACCGTTGATATTTACACAAAGGATAATCTGTTTCATTACCTTCTTTATCAATCACAGATATTTTGGTCGAATCTACATAACTCACTTCTCCATCAGTCCGAGTTACAACCACCATCCCAGAGTCCCGGGCAGTTTGAGCCTCCAAACCAGTCCCTACCAAAGGTCTATCTGGTTTTAACAATGGTACTGCTTGTCGTTGCATATTAGAACCCATCAACGCCCGGTTAGCATCATCGTGTTCCAAAAATGGAATTAATGATGTGGCCACCGAAACCACCTGCACTGGGGAAACTGCCACATAATCCACTTGTTGAGGAGTAGTAGTAGTAAAATCTTGTCGGTAACGTACTGGTACACTATCCCCCAATATGTTCCCTTCCGCATCAGTCATAATATCCCCTGGTGCTACCCGCAAATCATCCTCCGCATCTGCCGTCATATATATTGGCTTGCGATCGCGCATCACCCGGCCATTTTCTACTGGATAATAAGGGGTTTCTATGAATCCATAGCCGTTAACTTTAGCATGGTTGGCCAGAGAACCAATCAAACCAGCATTTGGACCTTCTGGTGTTTCAATGGGACAAATTCGGCCATAGTGAGAAGGATGGATATCTCGGACCGCAAATCCAGCTCTTTCTCTGGTCAAACCTCCTGGTCCCAACGCCGATATCCGTCTTTTGTGGGTCAATTCTGCCAATGGATTTGTTTGGTCCATAAATTGGGACAATTGAGATGAACCAAAAAATTCTTTGATAGCTGCAACTAATGGTTTCGGATTCACGAGAGATGTTGGAGTTAATGTATCGGCCTCAGATACTGTCATCCGCTCTCGAATAATTCGTTCTAAACGGTTTAAACCTACTCTAATTTGGTTTTGTAGTAATTCTCCTACACTTCTGACTCGTCGGTTTCCTAAATGGTCAATATCATCTGTCTGACCAATGTCATACTCTAAATTAATTAAATAGTCAATGGAAGCTAATATATCTTCTTTAGTTAATACTCGCATTGTACTTGGCAAGTTTAACCGTAATTTATTATTGAGTTTATATCGTCCTACCCGCCCCAGGTCATATCTTTTTTGGTCAAAGAATCTACTTTGCAGTAATTGTTCTCCTCCAGCTACAGTAGGTGGTTCTCCTGGACGTAATTTCCGATATAATTCTAATAGAGCTTCTTCTTCTCCAAATTGTCCTTCTTTTTCTATAGTTTTTTGGAAATAATCGGGATGTCTCAAGGAGTCAAATATTTCATTATCTCCTAATCCCATCGCTTTGAGCAATACTTGAGCAGAAAGTTTGCGAGTTTTATCTATTCTGACCCAAACTAGGTCATTTTTATCTGTCTCAAATTTTAACCATGCACCTCGGTTAGGAATTAAACTAGCATTATATGTACGTCGCCCACTTTTATCTATCTCAGATTTATAATAAACTCCAGGAGACCGAACTATCTGATTTACAATTACCCTTTCAGCTCCATTGATAATAAATGTTCCCCTATCAGTCATTAGGGGTAGGTCTCCAATGAATACTTCTTGTTCTTTTATTTCCCCAGTTTCTTTATTTATTAAACGGGTAGGAACGTACATTTGCACTGCATAACTGCTGTCCCTACGTTTCGATTCTTCTACACTATATTTTGGTTGTTTTAGCTTATAGTTTTTAGCAATAAACTCAAGTTCTAACTTCCCTGTATAATCTGAAATTGGAGAATAGCTTTCTAACTCTTCTATTAGTCCATATTCTAGGAACCATCGAAAGCTAGCCCTTTGAATTTCTATCAAATCTGGCATATTGAAAATTTGCAGATTACTTTGGGTATCAATGTGTATTTTTTTCTGAATCATTTATTGATAATATATAATGGATAATTAATAATTAATAATTAGGGAGCAGGTAAATGATGAAAATACCAGTGTAGAATCCCCCCTTACCCCCCTTCGGAAGCTATGTTTGATCAACATCTTTACTTAACAACAATGACAACTTATGTGTAAGTCTGGGAGTTGCTTTTTCCGAAGAAAATTGTATTGAGAAATATATTTAGTGAGGACCGTCGCCGGATTTATCCTCCCCATCCTCCCCACCCTCCCAAAATGGTTTCACGAGTTCCTGATCAGGAATAGCTTCGGAAGGGGGGGACTGCTCGCGACTATTTCATTATTATCTGACCTACCCGGTTTCTTTTTGTTGCGAAACCCAACAATAATCTTTCTCCCCTTTTCCACACTCTACCTACTCCCTAATTAAAAAACCAAAAAGTTGACTAGCATTTTTGCTAGTTTGTGCTGCTAGACTCTCATAACTCACACCTCTAAGCTCCGCCACTTTTTCGGCCACATATTTCACATAAGCAGGTTCGTTGCGTTTGCCCCGCTTTGGCACTGGTGCGAGAAATGGACAATCTGTTTCTACTAATAAGCGATCGCTAGGCACTATTTTAGCTGATTCTTGAACTTGTGTGGCATTTTTAAAGGTGACAATGCCACTAAAACTAATATAAAATCCTAAGTCCAAGAACATTTTAGTTTCTTCTGGAGTACCTCCCCAGCAGTGCATAACCCCTCTCACCGCTCCTTGATTTTCTTGAAAATCATACAAAATCTCTGCCATTGAGAATGCAGCATCACGACAATGAATAATTAATGGTTTGTTAAGTTTTTGAGCTATGGTTAGCTGCTGTTCAAAAACAAATTTTTGTTTCTCTTGATTGTCTGCTTTGTAAAAGTCTAGTCCTGTTTCACCTATAGCTACTACTTTAGGATCGGATGTTGCAAGCTGTTGAATTTGATTAGCAGTGCTAGAAGTCCACTTATCAGCATCTAGGGGATGCAAACCAACTGCATAAAAAAGTTCTGGAAAGCGATCTGCTATGGCTTTTATCGAAGAAAACTCTTCTGGTTCAACACAGGAGTGAACTAAGTGAACTACTCCTGCTTGTTGCCAACGTTGCCGGATTTCTTCCAAGTCAGAATTGAATACGTCAAAGTTAATATGGACGTGAGTATCAATTAGCGACATTTGGCTTTCTTGATTAATTTAATTAATTAGGGAGTAGGGAGTAGGGAATAAGGAGGAACAGATGTGCTTTCACACACCCAATATTTCTAAGAAGCTATAGAACTATCTGTCACCGCAGACTCTGGCTGATTTTTTTCGCCTAAATGTCTCTTATAATATCGGACTAACCTGGCCTTTTTCCGAGAACCATTATTCTTATGCAAAACACCACGCTTTACAGCTTTGTCAATTTTACTGTAAGCTTTTGACATTTGTTCATCAACTGCTGCTTTTAATTCCTCTGTGGGATTAGAGGCATATTTTTCTACAGCAGTGAAGTATTTTTTCATTAAAGTTTTAACTGCGGATTTATAACTTTTATTCCTGAGACGGTTCCGTTCAGCAACTTGGATACGTTTAATAGCAGATTTAATATTCGCCATGATTTACTTTATAATGAAATAACTGATTCAATTTAGACTTACTAATATTTCTAGCTTTGGTATAGCCCAAAAGTTCTTACTTTTGTCCAGGTCTCTGGTAATTAGATTGTGAAATCTTCAAGTCTAGGTTTTAGTTTTACCAGAGTACATAAATTTTTTTCTCTAAAGTTTCAAGGTGTCTCTAAAGAAAGTGAGCCAGTAAACTTACGTCAACTTTCTCACAAATATTTCAATTTACAAAACATCCAACCATCCTAGCATTTATTTTGTTATAATGCAATATGTTGTGGCAATTAAAAATCAAGTTACAGACTAGGTATAAATCTTTGGGTCTTTAACCTAGACGAAGATTTCCCGAAAGTAAAGATGTCAGTATTATTACTTCACGCTATAACAAAGAGTATCGGGTTATTTGAAAACTGAGAGAATTGTTTGACTTGTACTCCTAAATCATAGGAGGGTCATTATAAGAAAACTAGCGATGGACATGAATTTTATTTTTTATTTGTCATTGTTTAACATTATAATAATAGAAAGTCTTAATATTTATCCAATTCTTCTGGTTCTCAAACTATCCTCTAAAGCACGAACTCTATTTTTTAGTTGGGATTCCTAATCTCTATGCTACGAATAATTACTCAGTGGGTTGAAGCACAAGCTGAATTGAAAAGGATCGCAGAGCGTACCCACAACGATCTGGCTGTTCATAAAGAAACAACGGTGCGAGAAATTTTGCACTCCGTTAAAGATAAAGGTGATGAAGCTGTGTTAAACTATACTTCTAAGTTTGACCATATCACCTTGACTTCAGAAGAGTTAAAAGTAAGTGCTTCTGAGTTAGATGTGGCTTATCAGCAAGTCAAGAAGGAGTTACTAAATTCAATTCGTTTAGCTGCTAAACAAATAGAAGTTTTTCATCGACAAAGAGTTCCTCAGTCATGGGTTCAATTTGGTGATGATGAAGTAGTTTTGGGCAAACGCTACACTCCTGTTGATAGAGCTGGACTTTATGTCCCTGGTGGCCAGGCTGCTTATCCTAGTACGGTTCTGATGAATGCTATTCCTGCTAAGGTGGCTAAAGTCCCGAAAATTGTAATGGTGACACCTCCTGGTCAAGGAGGAAAAATTAACCCGGCTGTACTTGTGGCTGCTCAAGAAGCAGGTATTCAAGAAATTTATCGGATCGGAGGCGCTCAGGCAATAGCTGCTCTAGCTTATGGTACTGAGACTATTCCTAAAGTAGATGTGATTACTGGGCCTGGTAATATTTATGTAACTTTGGCCAAGAAAAATGTTTATGGTACTGTAGGTATTGATTCTTTAGCTGGGCCATCAGAGGTTTTGATTATTGCAGATTCTCAGGCTAATCCGGTTTATCTGGCTGCAGATATGTTGGCTCAAGCGGAACATGATTCTTTGGCTGCTGCTATTTTATTGACTACAGATGCAGCATTAGCACGTCAGGTGGTGGTGGAGGTGGAACGACAACTCCAGGATCATCCGCGTCGCACCTTGACAGAAAAGGCGATCGCCCATTATGGTTTGGTGGTGGTGGTTGAATCTCTGGAGGCTGCTGCTAAACTTTCTAATCAATTTGCTCCAGAACATTTGGAATTAGAAGTTTCAAATGCTTGGAAACTATTGGAAGATATTCGCCATGCTGGTGCTATTTTTCTTGGTTATTCAACTCCGGAGGCTGTGGGGGACTATTTGGCTGGACCAAATCACACTTTGCCAACTTCTGGTGCGGCTCGTTATGCTTCGGCATTAGGGGTAGAAACTTTTATGAAACATTCGAGTTTGGTTCAATATTCTCCTACTGCTTTACAAAAGGTTGCTTCTGCTATTGACGTATTGGCTACTGCTGAGGGTTTACCTTCTCATGCTAACTCGGTTAGATTGAGGATGAAAACTCAGGACAACGAATAACCAGAGTGGGTAAAACCAGAAAAAATTAGTCAGCCACATGATGGCCAAAGTTTGTAAATAATGTTATGTTACTCCCGTTAGAATCTTTAGGATCGCGGGAGAATATGTCATTTTAGTTATCAGTTACTTATACCAACCTTGATAAATGTTTGTTACATACGGTAGAAGTGAAGAAACCTTTTCGATAATTACTAAGCAAGGTTAAATCAACAAAATTTGACAAAGTAGACATCTCCAAAAATAAAAAGTAAAATCAATTATTATCTACAAATTATCAATTCTTCTTCCCAGTTAAGCGCGGTTGTGTTCCCTGTTCCCTCTTTCCTGGAGATGTCTAGTAGTAGTGAAAAATTAATTTCCTAGTTGAGAGAGAAAATAGAAAACAGGAAGTCAAGGAGTAACAAAATATTTAATTAGTTGGGCATTGTACTTAATGATAGACATGGAAATAAATTATAAAATTTCCACTTAGGTTAAGTGACCAAAAAATTAGGATGAAAGACACACAACCATAGAAATATCAAGGAACAATTACTCCTATTTCCCACATTCTTCACTCTGCCTATTTTTCTGTATCAAATAAATCATAATTTGAAATTGAGATAAATTATAACATCCAAGTGTCAAACTTTTAATAAAGTAAAAAAACAAAATTTTCTTTAAATCTGGTCACTTTGACTATACAGTAAATTAAGACTATTTTTATAAAATTAGACAAAGCAAGACCAATGAAAAATTTTTTCAAGCAGTCTATAGTTACACTTACGACTTTAGGGTTATTGACTTTATCTTCTATCGTTCTGGCGCAGGGTGTAAGGTTTGACAAAAAAGAAGTTGACCAATCAAGATATATTGCAATTGCTATTCCCCGCCGTTCTTTCCCACCACAATTAGTAATAATAGAGCAAAAAACAGATGAGAGGCTATGCTGGAGTGAAAGTGGCGATCGCCCTACATTTGTGGATCTTTTGTTACTAAATTTTAATTTTACAGGTATTTGTGGACGTGCTACGGATAGTAATGGTTATTCTATCCGAATGGCTGATACTGATCTTGCTCTTGATTATGGTTTCTCTATAGAAAATATTGGAGGGGATATGGAACTAAGAGGTGTTCCTCGTGGCAACCCTAATGGACCAAAAATAGCAATTGGCAGAACTTATGGTTTGGCAAATGGACCTACTAAAATTATTCTTGAACCTGGATGGCGGTTTACTAAAAGAACTTTTCAGGGTAAAGAATTAGGGCATATCTATATGACTACTGACTGGTTACCAGAAGAGTTAGAATACCTTAAGCCTAAATATTAATATTATATTATAATAAGGGACTAACCACAAATCTAATCAAAGCGCTTAAGTCGCTTAAATGGTTAGTCCAGCCTACTTAGCAGTAAGTCAACGTCCTGATCGGTAATAATAGGTCGTATGGGGGTGGCCAGTTCTGACCTAAGAGTGTTTGGCATTAAACAGGTAAAGAGTAGGGAGAGGGAGTAGGGAGCAGTTAAGAGTTAGGATTTAGGAGAGTTGTAGTAGAGGTGGTCATGTCCGATCCCCTGTTAGTTTTGCTGTCATAATTACCTCAAAATCCTTACTTTTTCCACTCCATTAACGAAAAATTTGGTACCTTTATGGTTCCCGATAAATCAGTTACCACATATTTTTCAAACCTTTATCTCTCAATGGTTATATATTTAATCAGCAAGCCCTAATTATCAAGATTAATGGAAATTTAAAAAAGCGGTTATTAAAAATAACCGCTTTTTAATACTTCTCAACACCACTTAAAAAGGTTTATGACACAAAAATAATTAGTGTCTTAATTTAACGATACTAGAGATTTTTAACAGAAGTAATAATCAGAAAGAGCATCGACGACTGGCCGTGTTTCGTCTCGATGCTCTCGCTGACTTCGCTCCTCACACCACACATAGTCTAACCTACTAGACTCGTTTTGTCACTACTTTTAGGATTTTTTTTATAAATATTGAAAGTCTTAGATCAGGACTTACGCAAGGGTACTATATATAGAGTTGAAAAACTATTGCACAACAGTTTTAAACGCTACATCTAGGGTCGCTGCGTAAGTCCTGAGATATCAAAAGTTTTGGGTGCATCTCAATATTTGCCAAAATACTTTTTTCCTCCATACCTATTCTCTATTCCCTCCATACCTATTTCCTGTTCCCTGTTCCCACCTTCTGTGTTCCCTGTTCCCTATGAACTGAGATAGACCCAAAGTTTTACTGTTTGGCTAACCAATCTAAAATTAAGGAGTTAACTATTTTGGGTCTTTCGTCATGGGGACAATGACCTGTGTCTGGTATGGATTCAAATTGAAGAGCTTGGCCTTTTGCTGCTAAGTCTTGATAAATTTTGGCTCCAGATATTGGTGTCCAAGGGTCGTTTTCTCCCCAAATTACTAATAATGGTGCTTTAATTTTGGGTAACAATTCTGAGGGGTGAGGGCCGGGAGGGGCTGTGAGAATAGAGGCGAAAACTTTTTGCGCTCCAGTATCGCAGGAGGGACGATGGATTATTTCGACTAATTCTTCTGTGACGGCTTCTGTATTTCTATATACTTGTTTGAGGGTGTTGCGGATACGATGTTTTTGACGGACTTGGTTAAAAATAAATAGTCCTAATGCTGGGGAACTGACTAATTTGGTGAACATTCCCATGATGAATCTCAGGGGTGGGTTGAGTTCTTGGGGTCTATGGTTTAAGCCTCCGGCACAGTTGATGAGGATTCCGCCTCTGGAAATTTCTGGGTGGTCTGCTAGGAGCATTAGGCTGAGTAATCCGCCTATGGAGTTGCCAATAAATATGGTGGGTTTTTGGATATGTTGGTTCCAAAAGTCGTATAATAATTGTTGCCAAAGTTCAAGATGATAGTTTAGGGGTGGCTTAGAAGATGCTCCGAATCCTAGTAAGTCTAGGGCGAATACTTGATAGTTGGCGGCGGCGAGGGTGGGGATATTATTACGCCAGTGGCCGATACAACCTCCGAAACCATGTATTAGGACTAGGGGTTGTCCTGTTCCCATGACGGTATATTGGATTTGGTGGTTTTTCCAAGTCCAGGTTTGTAGCTGTAGTTGATTTGCTAATGGTGGGTTAATTATGGTTTGGTTCATTTTCTAAAGTTTTGTAAAGCTTTTTAATAATTATAAAGGAAGAAGGAAGAGGGAAGAAGGAAGAAGTGTAATTGATGTTTGGTATTTTAATCTGATTAAAGTTTGGGTTTGGAGACCAAACCCCTACGAGAAAATTTGACAATATAAGCCATGATTTTTATATGGAAATAGAGATATAATCATCCTAAATAAAAATAGTAATTAACTCTTAAGTTTACTAACAAATATTTGATATTCTGAAGTAGCTAATCCCTGTTGAAGTACATTTGATAATTTTATTTTCATCCAAATAAATAGACATATACTTACTTTCATTAATTGATAATGGATTATTACCTCTCCCTAAAAGGGAGAGAATTGACTAAAAAGAAAAGATTTATTTTTTTGCTCTTAAAAGGGGAGGTTTCAAGGCGCGAATTATTTAATTATTTAATTATTTAATTATTTCGGCAACTAAAAATTATAATTACAGTGTATTTAATAATTTTTTTGACGTTTAGTTATGGGATGTGTTATGACAAGCAAGATGCTTGTGTTGCTATATAAAAATAGTAATTAACTGTTAAGTTTACTAACAAATATTTGATATTCTGAACTAGCTAATACCTGTTGAAGTACATTTAATACTTCGGCTAAATTTCCGTCTATTAAAGATTTAACTGATAACCATAATCCAGGAAAAACTTGACTCTTAATAATTTCATTTTCATTCATAGAAACAGAAACAGAAATATATTCCCTTTTAGATAATCGAAACTAACTTAATTATTGTTCGTAAACTTTCCAAGCTAAATATTCTTTTTCCTAATCATTCAGCTATTAGCTGTCAGCTATCAGCAATAAAAAACCTCAAGTTTAAGGACGAGATTTAAAGGAATATAGACTTTAAAACTGGCTTTTATAGCAAATAAAATTTCTGATTGATCGGGAACCGTATAATGAAGTTTTTATCAAAAACTAAAAGCAATAGCTGACGGCTGTTTGCGCAGCATTCCCCAGGAAATGCTGACGGTTAAATGCTTGCCTTTTATCGAAAGAAAAATTAGGTCTAAAATCTTTTGCTTTAGTAAGAGGTACTGATAACTGATAACTGATAACTGATAACTGAAATAACTCCATTACATTGATCAACTTTTATTTATCATGTAAATCATAAGCAGCACTACTAGCAGCAACTTCAACAATTAATTCTGGCGCACCTTCTATATAATCATCCTTGCTAATTTTTGCTTGTCCTCCTAAACTTGGTTCAATAAATAGCATGGCATCTGGTTGAGGTTCATTATTTTTGTCTAAACGGGTAAGTAGCATTATCGACACCCTTAACTCCTGGAGTTCCAGCAGTATATACTCCCAACCAACAGTTAATTTGAAAATGAGGTTGTCCGTGGGCAGAAAATCTTAATGGTGAAGCCATATAAACGATTCCTTCAATAAGTTCAGCTTTTTGATGTTTTACCATAGCAAAATAGCGCTTTTCAAATTCATTTCTAGTTAAGCGATCGCCATTTTCTAAAGGTATGATTTTCGTTATGTTCATGGTTTTAATAAAAGATTAAAAATCAGATACCAATCTAAACAGGTTGTAAAATTTTATCCTAGGGATTAGATAATACTAAGTCCCCATATAATAAAAGGTGTTAACTAATTATTTATACGCCTTTTTTAGCCAGGATTTGGTAAGATAATAGAATGATATTAAATCTCACTAAAGTAAATATAAATTGGGAGCAAGCAATGGGAAGTAAATGTGATTTTACTCAGATTCAGGCTGGAGATAACCTTTCTGAAGTGCAGTATTACTCCGTGACGAAAGTGCTAGAAGATGAGTTGGAACTGACAAATGAGAGAGGGTATCCGATAACAGTAGCCAAGGATATCGTAGAAGAAGGTATGTATTCCGCCCAACAATACCAGAAAGAGGAAAAGGTAACTCGTACAGAGTTATGTGAGTTATTGGAAGGTGCAGGAGATACTGTATTTACTGTCAACTTTCGCAAGAAAATTAAAGAAGAAGATGTCTTGGAGGCTGTTTTATCAACTCTGAAAGGACAAGAGTTAACCAGTCCACAGGTAAAAAAGCAGTTGAAAGCTGCTGTTAAGCAAGCGCTTCAAGGGGAGGAACGTACACTTGTTGGGTATCTCTTAGAGATAGAACCTAAGATGGGACGTAGCCAAGTTATCGATCTGGAGGCCAAAGGAGACTATCGCACCCGTCTCGTGGATCATCGGACTATTAACTGGCTCATTCTTAAGAATATCAAATATGTACAAAAGTAAGGAATAAGGCTTATTGCTACTTGAAAATAGCGCTTTTCAAATTTCCCCCTAGTTAAGCACTATTTCATAATAAACTATTTTTTTGAAAGAAGAGAAATGTATTTTTTTCAATTTCATACAAAAGTTTTCTAACTAAATAATTATTAATTATTAATCAGGACTTACGCAAAGGCACTATATATAGATTTTCGGTGCGTTACGCTGGCGCTAACACACCTTACTAGCTAAATAATTATTAATTATTAATTATTAATTATTCATTCTATTTTCAACCATCATCCGTACAACATCTGGCATTTTATAATTTGCTTTCCATCCTAATTTTTGTTCAGCTTTAATTGGATTTGCTCTACCTACAGAAATATCAGTAGGGCGATATAAATTCTCATCTACTTCTACATAATTTTCCCAATTTAATCCTACAGAATTAAAAGCTTCAATGACAAAATTTTGCAAAGGATAGGTTTCTCCAGTAGCAATTACATAATCATCTGGTTCATCTTGCTGCAACATTAAATACATTGCTTCTACATATTCTGGCGCCCACCCCCAATCTCTTTGTACTGAAATATTTCCTAAGTTTAATTTCTCATTACTACCTTGAGCTATTTGACAAACAACTGAGACTATTTTTTGGGTTACAAAACGTTGAGGTCGGAGAGGAGATTCATGGTTAAATAAAATTCCAGAACAAGCAAATAAATTATAAGCTTCTCGATAATTTGCTACTTCCCAAAAAGCCGCAGATTTAGCAACAGCGTAAGGACTTCTAGGGCGAAATGGAGTAGTTTCTGTAGCAGGTTCGCCTTTTGTATCGCCAAAACATTCACTAGAACTAGCATTATATAATTTGATTTTGGCTCCAGTAAAACGAATTGCTTCTAATAAGTTTAAGGTACCAGTGGCGATACTTTCTAATGTTTCTACAGGTTGTTGAAAAGATAAGCCTACGGAACTTTGACCAGCTAAATTATAGACTTCATCTGGTTGATATTTTGTTAATATTTGTAAGACGCTTCTAAAGTCATTTAAAGACATGGAGTCTAACTTTATATTATCACGAATACCTAAACGAGATAGGTTGTTAAAGGTAGACATTTGAGCATCTCTGGAGGTGCCACAAACGTTGTAATTTTTTTCTAGTAATAATTTGGCTAAGTAGGAACCGTCTTGACCAGAAATTCCGGAAATTAATGCTGTTTTCATAGTTTTTAAGGAATTAAGAAGGAAGAAGGAAGAAGGAAGAAGGAAGAAGAAATTAAATAAATTAATCTATAAAATCAATACAGTTCAGTTAAGGATTTTTTTTGGCAGTTCTATAATTTTAATAACTACTCTATCTAGCGGTTCCATCCTATAAAAGTTTTGGTATTATGTGAATCGTATTGAATTATAAGGGATAATTTTATTGGGTGTATCTCAATTTTGAATAAAACCAACAATTTATCGCTTTTAGGGAATAGGGAATAGGGAATAGGGAATAGGTATGGAGGAAAAAAGTCTTTTGGCAAATAATTGAGATGCACACATTTTATTAATGGATAATGAATAATAAATAATAAATAATTACTTCTGGTTAAAACCATTGGATGGAATCTACTGCGGAAATCTTATTTTTTTCTCTTTCAAAGAAGAGATTTTAAATGCCTGGAGGTTAATTATTAATTATCTATTATCTTATTATATCAATCTGGGATTGTTTCTGCCAGAATTTTTGCTAGATTTTTGATATGAGCTGCATAGTTTTTTGTATCTTGATTCGGCAATATTTTTTGCTGATTTTGTAGTTTTAATTTGGTTTCTTCTAGTTCTTTTTTTCTTTGCTGAAGTTGAGATTGAGTAGATGTTAATTTTTGAGAAATTTCGTTTTTCTCAGATTTAATTTTTTCTAGTTCTGAGCGAGTTTGTTGTAGTTTTGACTCAGCATTTTTGGCTTTTTCTTGGTTTTGCTGAAGTTGAGATTGAGATTGTTCTAATTCTTCTGATATTTGGTCTTGTTCAAGCTGACTACTTTTTAATTCTTTTTGGCTTTTCTGAAGTTGAGATTGAGTAGATGTTAATTTTTGGGAAAGTTCGTCTTTCTCAGATTTAATTTTTTCTAGTTCTGAGCGAGTTTGTTGTAATTTTGATTCAGAATTTTTGGCTTTTTCTTGGTTTTGCTGAAGTTGAGATTGTATCTGTTGAAATTGTTCCTCAAATGAAACACTTTTTCCTACCTCATCAATATTTATATCCTGAAAAACTGGGGTACTATTCCAAGGTTCAAAAGGTATAAGTTTTGCTGTCGAAAAGTGGGGGCGAAAGAAATATTTTCCGGTTTCGTTTAAGAGACAAGTAGCAAAAGCAAAAGGAGTATTAGAAATAGCCAGAAAATCAGACTTACTTAATAAGAAAAAGTTGAGATATTCTGGATTAACCTCTACTTCTAAGTCTCGAATAGTTATAGGATTATACTCAGCAAAATAAACTAGGGGTACTTCTTCTAAATTATCACTGGCGATAAATAAAATTGGTTTCTCTAAAGTTTCCCATAAACCATTTAACCAAACTTTATACCATTCACTAGGAGCAACAACAGAATTATTATTTTTATCTGACTGTGATTGTAAATGTAAACCGATGATATTTTTGCCACGAGAGCGCAATTTTTCCCAAGCAACTTTTACTAGAGTTTCTATTTTTGCTACAGGTTGAAATAGAGAACGAAAATATTTTTTGTGCCTGACATAATGCTTAGTATGATATAAAAACTCTCCCTGAATATCAACGTTTTTTCCAACTTCCCCGTTACTAGGAAAAATTTCATTATTATTTTTGATAACTACAGGCAAAACTTCAGAAATTTCTCTATCTTTATGACCAAATAATTCTTGACCTACCCATAGAGGAGTCTCTACAGATAATCCATTTTCTTGAGCATATATTTTTAAGAAAGCATACTGAAACATTTGATTTCCTAAGTTACCTTTTTTGCCGAGAGTAGACATAGTAACTACCTGTTTTTTCACATAAAAAGTGTCTCCCCAAGATGGATGAAAAGGTTTGGCGACTGCTACTCTAGCAAAACCAATATCTGCTAAAAATTCATCAACCTTTTCTGCTAAAGCACAACCTTCATAGAGTTCTTCATAGTTAACTTTGGTGTAAACTGCATCTATATATTTAAGTAAATTAGTTGCTCCTTCTAATGCTAAAAGTTCTGCTCCTTGAATATCTAAGTTTAAGATATTAAAATCTGTTGGAGGAAGTTCTAATTCTTGTAATAAAGTATCTAAAGTTTTTGACTCAACAGTAAGTTGATTAGTTTCTTTAACATTAGGGTAAATATCTCGATAATGTTTCAAAGGAAAAATAGAACTACTTTTCTCTATAGAGTTGACATATAATTTAATTTTGCCGTTTTGATTACTAATAGCAGAATTAACAGCTTGTACATTAAAAGATGCTATAGCGATATTTGCTTTTAACCTTTCAAATACTGTTGGGTTAGCTTCAATGAAGAGAACTTTTGATATGTCTAAATTTTGATAAAGTTTAATATCTTTACCATCATAAGCACCGACATGAATGATACCTCTGGGGGTGACTGAGTTTTGTAAACAAAGGCTCTTTAAATCTAATTTCATTTTGATTAATATTGAAAATTTATAAATAATTTTTAGTAAGCATTTAGCAGTTAGCTATTTTTTAGTTTTACATAAACCCTTTATTAATTTAGTCATAATTAAATCTGACTATCAAAGCTAATTTTAAAGTTTATATAGCAATCCTATTTAAGTTGTAATATTTTGGTCTTCGTTATGAGCCATAATTGATAATTCTGAATTTTCAAAGTTTTCAGATCAAATAAACTATCATCAAAAATGTCACAACTAATGCACAAACTGCTATATTAATTTCAACTTACTTTTTAAAGTTGAGATATAATTGCTCTTTACATAGCATTCCGCAAGAAAAGAAATGCTTAACAACTTTTGAATGTGCAATATATTTTATAGCAATCCTAAATAGGTTGTAATATTTTATTGTCAGGACTTGGTTTCTCAAACAAAGAAATAATGACTTTTGGAGACCAAACCTCTACAGTTTTTTTCACAAATAATTTAAGATTGCCATAGCTTATTATAGTAAACCCTGAAAAAAATACATACTCAATCGTGAATGTCCTAGAAAAACAAAAAAAAGCAGCAGAATATTTGGCCAAAGGTGAATTTGATGGAGCGATCGCTCTATGTCATCAAATTATAGAGGTACAGCCAGATTTTATTCCAGCTTATCAAATTATAGGAAATGTTTGGGAAATTCAGGGAGATTTAGAATCTGCTCTAAACTGGTATACTCAAGCATTAAAAATTCAGCCTAACTTGGCAGAATTATATAAAATTATTGGTAATTTATATTGTCAAAAAAAGCAGTGGGATGAGGCGATCGCTTATTATGAAAAAGCGGTTAAACTAGAACCAAATTTAACGGAACTATATGAAAAGTTAGGGGATATTTTTCAACAAAGTTATCGGGAAAATTTACAATCAGCATTGGGTAATTATCGTCTGGCAATCAAATATTCTTCTTGGGATGAAAGTAATTATCATAAAATATTAGAAATTCAACCATATAATCCGGAAATATGTAGACTTTTGGCTAATCTTTTATTTAGTAAAAATCAATTAGGTTCGGCAATTATTTTTTATCAAATTGCTTTAATAACTGAATCAGAAAATCCAGAAGTTCATTTTAATTTAGGCAAAATATTGGCAAAACAAGGTTATCTTGACCAAGCAATTTCTGAATATCAACTTGCTTTAGAAGTAGACAAAAATAATCCAGATATTTATCTACAACTGGGTATAGTTTTGGCAAAAAAAGAAAGGTGGTTAGAAGCGATCGCTTCTTATCGCCGTACTTTGGAAATTTATCCTAATTCAGATTTTGCTTATAATTATTTAGGGGAAATTTTAACAAAAATAGGAGAGTTGGAAGAGGGAATTTATATGTTTCAGCAAGCAATAAATCTCAATTCTACTTCACCTTTGTTTCATAAAAATTTGGGTGATGCTTTAGCAAAACAGGGAAAAATAAATGAAGCAAGTGTTGCTTATAGTCGCGCCATTGAATTAGAGTAAAAATATTGGTAGAAAGATGGGAAAATGCATAACTATTTGTCGTAGTTTTCTATTCCAACAACTACTTATATATTTTCTGAAGTAGTCGAGTAGGTAAATATTGACTATTTCTGATTTCTCAGAATAATCGAATATTTTTCTGTTTAGCTTTTTCCTATTTCTGCCTTAAATTTTTCTATTCCAACAACTACTTATATATTTTCTGAACAAATAGATTTGCCAAATATTGACTATTTCTGATTTCCCAGAATAATCGAATATTTTTCTGTTTAGCTTTTCCCTACTTCCCACCTAAATTTTTCTATTCCAACAACTACTTATATATTTTCTGAAGTAGTCGAGTAGGTAAATATTGAATATTTCTGATTTCTCAGAATAATCGAATATTTTTCGCGTGAATCTCATATTTGCAGAAATACTTTTTTCCCATTTTCTATTCCCTGTTCCCTGTTCCCTATTCCCTAAATTTGATTTTCTGATAATACTTTTGTGCAGTTTGCATCCAAGCTTTTACCTGAGATTCTAGCCAAGATTTTTCTATCTCTAAAGCAGATTTTTCTGCCTCCAAAACAGAGTTTTTTTGCTCAAGGTTATCCACCCAACAACGTAATTTATGAGAATCTTTTTGTAGCTGAAACTTACCTTTTTCCAAATCTTGCACCCAAACATTATATTGATAAACCTCCGACTTAAGACGAGAATTAACTTGCAATATTTCCTGTATTTTCGTGCCTAACTCCTGCACAAAAATACCTAATTTTCCTGACTTACCCCGCCAATTTTCCAATAATTCAGATAACTTGAATGCCTCATCAAAATTCCCCATTTCCAAATAACGATAAATTCGATAATAACTCACCCATTTAACAGTTCGAGATAACACTTCGGTCTCCCAGTCATTTAATTCTGATTCCGATAAATTTAAACTATCAATTAAATTACTACATATTTGTAAATGTTCCTTAACCTGATAAAAATCATCAAAACTATGAGTTTTATTTCCTTCATGCCATCGATAATATCCTAAGATTTCTTTAACAAAATATAAATCAGCAACCAAAGCAATTTTTAACCATAATTCTAAGTCCGCAGCAAAAGCAAAATTGTCATTAAATTTCCCTCCAACTTTCTCTAAAACCTCTCGTCTAATCAATACAAACGGGCAACAAATAGGATTAGCTTCTCCCAAATTTTTCCTTACCCATTCCTCACCATTTATTAAACTATTTTCAGTATAATTTGCCCAGTCCCAATGAAGGTAATTATTATCACTATCGACCACCATAATAGAGGAAGTAACTAAACCGACATTTTGATATTTATCTAGAATTTTTACCTTTTGCTCTAAATTTTTTGGCAACATTACATCATCCTGAGCAAAAACAGTAATATATTCTCCAGAAGCAGATTCTAAACAACGATTCCAGTTAGGAAAAAGTCCTATATTTTGGGGATTTTGTAAGTATTTAATTCTACTATCTTTTTGTAGATAACTATTAATAACTTCTGGAGTATTATCAGTAGAGGAGTCATCAGAAATAATTAACTCAAAATTTGTAAATGTCTGTTTAAGAATACTGTCTATTGCTTGAGTGAGAAATTTTCCAGAATTATAAGTAGGTAAACAGACAGTGACTTTGGGAAAATTGTTTATCGGCATTTAATCTAATGGTAATATTCCAGGAATATTGAATTATAGCAAAGGTTATTTCAGTTATCAGTTATTAGTATCTCTGCTTGAACTCAGAGACTTGAAATACTGAAGTTTATTTTTTTATTCCCTCTCTCGCTTAAAGAGAGTAAACAGTCAAGAACTCTATTTCTTTGATTAATCCTAACCCTCAAAAGTACCAAAAAAAATCTCTGATACTAAGGAAGGTGGGGTTGTTTTTTCCAAAAATTTGTGATATCATAATATATGATATATCTATTTCATATTTATGTATGATTTTTTATTCAACGTAAAAATTTTAAGCTGATAAACAAGCTAGCATTTTCTGAAAACTAATTTAAAATATAATAACTGAAGAAAGGGAAAACTTATTTTCAGTTAAACAATTGAAGTTTTCCTTAGCTTCAAACCTAATAAATTATTCAGCAAACTCTAATTACAAATATAGCAATCCTAAATAGAATTTGCGGAAAAAGCAGTGTATGGAAAGGGTGAGAAGTGTGGGAAACAGAGTAAAGTGGAAGAAATAATTGCCCCTTAATTTTTTTTACCATAGCAAGCTAAAAATTATAAATTTTTGAACAGGAACGATAATTGACTCCTGACTTCTCCCCCTCTCCAAAAGACTTTTTCAGCAAGCCCTAATTAATTAGCCTTTCTTATAAATAAAAGGATTTGGTAAAATTATTTTTTTCTTTATTTCTCCATAAAATAGAGAAGCTTTATAGCTTAATTAATTTTTTTTCAATAATTAATAATTAGAAATAATTATTCATTATTCATTATTCATTATTCATTATTCATTATTCATTACAAGGAACCTTCGCAATAACAGTCCGGTGACGATGAGTATTGCAAATTATTTTGGGAACTGAAAAACCAGCATCAATTAATTCCTTTTCAATATCCAAAGAAAAATATTCATCCAAATAAGGTTCTGTACTCTTCAACAAAGTAAAAATATGAGGAGCCATTGTTGCATAAACTTCTGACTTAGGATTCATATCCATAATAGCAATATTACCATTTGAACGTAATAACCTTCTTGCCTCCCGAAATATTTTTCGAGTAGCAAATTGTGGTAATTCATGGCATACTAAAGAGATAGAAATTAAATCAAAAGAATCATCAGGTAAACCAGTTTCTTCGGCAGCAGTATGAACCCAATTAATATCCAAATTTTGCTGTTGAGAACGATACAAACCAACTGCTAAAAAATAAGGTGATAAATCTATTCCTGTCAACTTAGCTTGAGGGAAAACTTTTTGTAGGGAAAAAGTATTTAAACCCGCACCACATCCCAAGTCTAAAACATCTTTTGGTGGAGAAATTTCAGCTTTTAAAATATCAAGAAAACTTTGACGAAGTCTAACATCTCCACCAATACCTTCTTCTTTCCAAATTCCTGCATGAACTGCTAATACTGCTACTTCTACTTCTGTTGCAGGTTGCCAACCCATATTACCTTTTTCATAAGCATGGAATGAAGTAAGATAATATTCAGGATATTTTAATTTAGGATTATTTACTATTTCCCATTCTTTATCCCAATTACGTTCAGAAAGTTCTTTGACTTGTTTGCGCCAAGGAACGCCAATTTTTTCTGCACGTTTAATAATCATCTTTCTTGCTTGAGTTTTAGCAAAATTAGCAAGTGGTTTAATTGAGAGAATTATGTTTACTAAATTTGTTGCTAAATTAGACCGAGGTTTAAAAGTAGTAGTCATTTTCTTCTAGTAGGGAGTAGGGAGTAGGGAGTAGGGAGTAGGGAGTAGTAAATAGGAAGTCATAGAAATCGGGTTTGTCTTAGATATCTACATATTGACTTCTTTTTCCCAAAAACCCAGTTTATTATAATACTTCAAAATATAAAATAAGAAATACAGTTGTTTTTCTTCTAGTAAACTTTTAAACTATTAACTGTTAATTTTCATTATATTTATAATGAACAATAAAAACTATCTTTAATTATCAATTATTCATTATTAATTATTCATTGGTAAATTAGCGTTGTAAATTTCTCGGATCTAGAGCATCTCGTAACCCATCTCCTAATAAATTAAATGCTAATACCGTTAAAATAATCAATAATGCTGGAGGCCATACCAACCAAGGTTGTAATACTAAAATAGAAGCATTCGTAGCCAAAGACAACATATTTCCCCAGGAGGGGTCTGGTTGTTGAATACCCAAACCAATCAAACTTAAGACTGATTCTGAGATAATAAAACTAGGAATAGCTAAAGTTGCCGAAATAATTACATAAGTTGCCGTTTGAGGCAATACATGACGAACAATAATATAAAAAGAATTAGCCCCCATCGCTCTTACCGCTTGTACAAATTCTCGTTCTTTAATAGATAATACTTGTCCTCGAATAATTCTCGCTAATCCTGCCCAACGAATAAATGAAGTAATAACTACAATCAACAGAAATCTTTGGGCACTGCTAATACCAGGAGGTAATACCGCAGCCAGCGCCACTAATAGATAAATACCGGGAATTGTCATTAATACTTCAGCGAAACGCATCAGTATACTATCTACCCAACCACCAAAGTAACCTGAAATTCCCCCAATAATCATTCCTAGGGGAAAGTAGATTGTTATTCCTACCAGACCGATGAATAAACTAATCCTACCACCAAAAATTAAACGGCTAAACTGGTCTCGTGCTTGTTCGTCAGTGCCTAGTAAGTTAAATTTCGCTTCACCTGTGGTCCCGAATAAATGTCGGTCCAATGGCAAAATACCGAAGAGTTTATAAGGGGTTCCTTGGACAAAGAAACCGAGAGGGGATGGTTGATCAAAGTCCACGTTTAATTCCCGGAGTCCAGTTTCTATGTCTACTGGCCCTTGAGTTGTAGGATAAATATAGGGTCTAATAAATTCTCCTGCTTGGTTTTGCCAGTAAATTTGCGTAGGTGGTAGTAGGGAACCATTAAGTTGAGATGTGTAAGGGTTGTAGGGAGCAATAAAGTCAGCAGCAATTACTACTAGATAAAAAGTTAATAATAATAATGCGCCGAATCTTGCTAAAGGATTTTTTTTAAGATTTTTCCACCATTTCATTGATTTAATTAGGGAGTAGGGAGTAGGGAGTAGGGAGTAGGGAAGAAGGAAGGTAAGGAACTATACTATTATTGAGTATAGACAGATTTTACATCAAATTACAAATATATTAAATATTAATATTCAGATTTTTGTAGTGCAGACATCTTGCCCGCAAAAGGTGTTTTTCATCAAAAAATTATAGTATTTTTGTCTGACAGATTTTACATCAAATTCCCAATATCTCAATATATTAAATATTAACATTCAGACATTTGTAGTGCAGGCATCTTTCCCGCGAAAAGTGTCCTTGATTAATATGAAATCTGTTGTAAAATAATGTATTTCTTATCAAGAGAAAACCTCTTATATTTTAATCATAAAAATTGTCTTAATAATTAGTGTTAGTGTAGTAAGAAAAAAAAGTCCTTATTAAGCTAATAACTGATAACTGATAACTGAATTAAGTACCAATCGTTTTACAAAAGTCATGCTCAACTAAAAATACATTTGAATAAAGATTAGCAATAATTTGCTTACCTTGTTGTGTTAGTGATAAATATTTTAAAGCATCTTTTATATAAGGATGAACCCCGTGCCAAAAAAATTGAGGATAATTATCAAGTAGGTCGCTAGGATTTTTATATCCTACCTTTTGGTTAAAACCTGTCTCCTCAAATTCATAAAATAAATAACCTATTTTTTTAAGATAACGGGGGTCACTTAACTGACCGATTAAATCTGCCGCCCGTACTAAACCAGGATAATTAACAGTATCTTGATGGTCTGATTCTTGCGGCACAGGAAAACGTGTTAATTCAATATTTATCTTAATTATTTCTGCATCAATTAACCGATGACCACCAAATCTTTCATTAATAAATAATTTCGCTCTATCTACATGATAAGGAGTTAAACTAGCATCAGTACAACCTAAAGGCAAATCAACCATTTCATCTCCTGTACCTGTAGCATAACTACCTTTTTTATCTTGCAGACAAACTCCTTTTACATATCCAATATCATGGCAAACTAACGAAATAATATAGTGTAGCCAATCTTCACAAGAAACTCCTCCTTCTCTAATATGTTTTCCCCTCAGAATTTCTTGGCCTACAAGAGTTACTAGAATCGTATGTTCAACATTGTGGTAAAGAGCATCACTATTAGCAATATTTTCTAGTGCCATATTTCCTGCCCAACCAATAATTTCTTCGTAATTAGATTTATAACCACCATAAGTTCGATGGTAGCCTTCCTTAATTTTTTCGACAAATGAATTAATTAGGATTTCGGTGGCATTAAACATATTTTATAGTTAACTGATTAAGATTTTTTTTATTCATTTTTATTGTAGTTATTAGCCTTCGGCTATCAGCTAGAAGATATTAACTTATTATCGCATTAAAGCAGAAATTAGTCTGGAAGGAAAATTAAAACTTATGAATAAAACTTTATTAAATTCAAAAGTTGTTTGCGTAGTATTTCGGAGAAATGCTCAATGCTAATAACCTAAGTATTCAGCCGTCAGCTAGCCTCTTTCAGAGGAGCTACGCTAGCAGCTTCAGCTATTGTTTTAATTGACAATAAAAGCTTTATTAATTGAGTCAAAATTAAACATTACTATAAAAGTTAGTTCCTTGTACTATTCGCTCTCGGTCAGAAGTAATTATTTATTACTAATTGCTGATAGCTAAATGCTAATAGCTGAAGACTTACCTAATAACTCAATAATTTTCGCGACTTCAAAAGGCTAAAACGTTTATCTGTAAATGCTTTTAGATTTAATCAGCAGAGCAATAATTATACCAGGTTCAAAATGAGAAATATTTGTACATAAATTATTATGCAATTTACACAAATATAAAAAAACTATAATTTTTCTTTAATTTTTCTTTACAATAAATATAAGTCCAATATAGAGGTGAACTAAATTGAAAGAGCTAATTTTACCAGAAAGCTTCATCAGAAAGCAACAGAGAAACCATCTAAATGATTCTAACCAAACAGAGATTTCTAACATAGATGGTTCAACACTCTATTCTCCACCAGCCAAAAACCGAGAAAACATTAACAATACCAAACAATTTCTGGCTCCAGAAAATGGCTTAACGCTTTATTCTCCCATAGCAGAAGATGAAGAAAATGTCAATTATACTAGAGAATTTCCCAGTCCCAAAAATCGAGGGGGACCGCAAGGATTAATTTTTGGTGTTGCTATTGGTGTGATTGCTAGTGTGGTGAGTATTCAAGTCATTATTCCCAGAGTAAACCTAAAGGCAGAAAGTAATACTAAACCCACAGAAACTATTGCCGATGTAGTAGAGACTAATCTTAGTCCTACTATGAGTGTAACAGTAGCCGATGTCAAATTAGCAACCGTAGAACGTACCCTTGATGCGACTGGTAGCGTCGTTGCCTTTGACCTGTTACCAGTGTTGCCACAAGCGAACGGTTTGCAAATTCAACAAGTCTTGGTAGAGGAGGGGGATAAAGTTACTCAAGGTCAAGTGATAGCGGTTTTGGATGACTCAGTTTTGAAATCGCAAATTAACCAAACTACATCTCAGGTAGCATCTGCTAGAAGTCAAGTCGAACAAAGAAAAACTGTTTATGCTAAAGCTAAAGTTGCTGTCGAACAAGCTATTGCTGCTCGCGAACAAGCTGAAGCTGACAGAGACCAAATTAAAGCTACTATTGCTCAAGCTCAAGCTGGTAAAGATGAAGCGATCGCTGGTTGGGAACAGACTCAAGCAAGTAGGGATGATGCTATAGCTGCTCTGAGACAAACTCAAGCGAGTAGGGATGATGCTGTTGCTGCTCTCAAACAAGCTCAAGCAAGTCGGAATGATAGTTTAGCATCTGTTGCTCAAACTGAAGCAAAGTTAGCAGAAGCAAAAGCGAACCAAGAACAAGCAATGAGAGATTTTGAACGATATCAAAGTCTGAATGCGGAGGGTGTTATTAGTTCTCAGGAATTAGAAACTCGTAGCACTGCTGTCAAAACTGCGACCCAAGGAGTACGAGTTGCGGAAGCTAATATTGATAGTGCTAAAGCTAAAGTTGAAGTTGCGGAAGCTAATATTAAAAGTGCTAAAGCAAAAGTTGATATTGCGGATGCAAATATTAAAAGTGCTAAAGCAAAAGTTGATATTGCTAACTCAAATGTCAGCAGTGCCAAAGCTAGAGTTGAGAGCGCAGAAGCGAATATTAGTAGTGCAATGGCGCAACTACGGAGTGCGGAAGCTAGAGTTAATAGTACCAAAGCTAGTGTAAGTAGCGCTCAGACAGATGTTGATAGTGCATTGTCGAATATTGATAGTGCGATCGCAAATGTTAGAAGTGATGAAGCTCGTTTACAAGAGAGACAAACTCAGTTAGTACAGACTTTGGTGAAAGCACCTGCGGATGGTATTATTGCAGAACGAATAGCTCGTGTTGGTGATGTGAGTTCTAGTAGCAAAAAGTTATTTTCTATTATTAAAGATAATCAATTAGAGTTAGAATTAAAAGTACCAGAAACTCAGTTACC
>NZ_JAYKGW010000142.1:0-23035 GCF_035285525.1 Okeania sp.
AGAAGCAATGTTCCACGGGGTAGGGGCGGGTTTTAACTAGAATTTTCATGGTTACTCTAAGGTTTATATAAACCCGCCCCCTTAGTAGTTTTAGGTTGGGTTTCGTACCTCAACCCAACATCAAAGCAACAATAAAATCTGATTCCCAAATCCTGGTTGTTGGGTTCGCGATCGCTTAACCCAACCTACATTTGTTATTCCCATTCAATAGTTCCAGGAGGTTTAGAAGTAACATCATAAACCACCCGGTTAACTCCCTTAACCTCATTCACAATGCGGTTAGAAATAGTTTCCAACAAATCGTAAGGAACACGAGACCAGTCAGCAGTCATTCCATCTTCACTGGAAACAAACCGCAAAACAATAGGGTAAGCATAAGTACGTTGATCTCCCATTACCCCCACACTGCGAACAGGTAACAACACCGCAAACGCTTGCCAAAAATCGTGATACATACCTTGCTTTTTAATTTCATCCCGCAGCACAAAGTCAGCATCCCGTAATATTTTCAACCGTTCACTTGTAACTTCTCCTAAAATCCGAATCGCTAATCCCGGACCAGGAAAAGGATGTCGTCGCACAATTTCTTCTGGTAAACCAATGGAACGCCCAACTTTTCTGACTTCATCCTTGAATAGTTTGCGCAGAGGTTCGACTAACTTAAATCTCAAATCTTTGGGCAAACCCCCAACATTGTGATGACTCTTGATTTTTACCGCTACTCGCTCCCCGGTTTTGGGGTCAATATTGGTATTAGCAGATTCAATCACGTCTGGATACAGAGTACCTTGAGCAAGATAATCAAAAGGTCCTAAACGTTTTGACTCTTCCTCAAATACTTGGATAAACTCGTGACCGATTAATTTCCGTTTTTGTTCTGGATCGGTGACTCCTGTAAGTTTTTCCAGGAAGCGATCGCGAGCATTCACATATTCAACTGATATATGAAAAGATTCATTAAATAATTTTACCAAATTTTCTGGTTCATACTTCCGCATAAATCCTTGATCGATAAACATACAAGTTAATTTATCGCCGATCGCTTTATGGAGCAAAAATGCTAAAGTTGAAGAATCCACTCCTCCAGACAATGCTAATAATACTCGTTTATCCCCAACTTGAGCGCTAATTTCTCGAATAGCTTCTTCCACAAACGCTTCTGTCGTCCAAGTTGGTTCACACTGACAAATATGGTAGACAAAATTTCTAATCAAAGCTTGACCACCAATAGAGTGAACTACCTCTGGGTGAAACTGAGTACCATAGAGCTTTTTGTCATGGTCAGCGATCGCTGCACAAGGAGTATTATTTGTATGAGCTAATATTTCAAAACCAGAAGGCATTTTGCTAACAGAATCTCCATGACTCATCCACATAGTTGTGCCTTCTTCCACATTCGTCAGCAAATCTGTAGGGTCATCTATTGATAGGGATGCTTTACCATATTCAGCAAGTTCAGCACGTTTGACTTCTCCACCGAGCTGTTGTACCATCAACTGCATACCGTAGCACACACCCAAAATTGGTATTCCTAAATGCCAAATTTCGGGATCGCAATGAGGTGCCCCTTCATCGTAGACTGAGTTCGGTCCTCCAGAAAGAATAATTCCTTTGGGGTTTAGAGCTGTCAATTTTTCCGCAGTTGTTTGGTAGGAAATAACTTCTGAATATACTTGAGTTTCCCGGATTCGACGAGCGATGAGTTCTGAATATTGAGAACCAAAGTCCAGAATCACGATCATTTGTCGGTTAAACTGAGTGAGAGATTCTGATTTTTTTTCTGTTTGTGTTGTTAGAGTCACGATTAATGTGATAATATGTTAGACGGACAAAATTGATTTTCCTTAGTTTTGAGTTGTCAGCTTTTGTTTATCGGCATATTCAATAGCTTGATAGTGAGGAAAATTTGTTTTTCCACCCTGGGAAATCAAGCCAAGTTTTTCTTTATTTGAGCAAAAGCTTATATACTATAAATTGCTGATAACCTGAGAAATAATATCAAATCCGTTGGCAACGGAAATGTTATAAGAGACCGGGTTTATAGGAGACATATATAGGACTTACACAGGTTTGGGAAACTTTAGGTCTGGGAAAAGTACCAGCTTTTTGGTTAATAAAGCTGAAAAATTAAGAATTTTAGAGTGACTATAGCAGAAAAATTAAGTGGTTATTATAACTACCTCTTTTTATAACTCCCCATATTCTGTAAGGACGTTGCATGCAACGTCCCTACTCCCTACTCCCTACTCCCTACTCCCTACTCCCTACCTCTAGCTAAGGATATTCTGACTAGGTTAGCAAACTTTGGCAAAAATTGTATCTGCAATTTTAGATTTACAGAATATCTTCCGATCGCGGTCAAAAAGCATCGAACCTACTTGGACTTGTTTTTGACTATGATTAAAAATATAATCTTGGCAACGTTGGTCAATTTTCCTAGCGATCGCTCCATAAACTCTATTCACCCAGTCATTTTCATCATTTATTTCTAAGTTCCGCAGCAGTTTCAAAGCATTCTCGGCAGTAGTACAGGCAAAAATTTCTTGTAACACAGAAGTAGGCAAACCTAAATTTGCACAATGAGCAGTCAAAATTTCTAATCGTCCGTCAGCTAGATGGTGATGAGTATGAAAGATTCCCCCAGCTAATTTAATTAATTTGCCATGATAACCTAATAATAATATAGACTCAACTTCAGCAACAGTGGCACCTACCAACATTGGACCTAACCAGTTAGCGGTTTTGACAGTCTGCTGTGATGGTATTCCCATTTTCCTAGCTATATCTAAACCATTTTCCCCCACACAAAACACCAAAGTATGAAACTGAACTGCCTTTTGTTGTAATTCTGCTTGGTAAACTTCAAGTTGTCCAGGTAAACTCAGAGGTTGAGAAACTCCAGTAGTTCCCAAAAGAGAAAGACCTTCAACTATACCAAAAGCAGAATTAGAAGTCCGAGTCGCTAACTGCTGACCTTCTGGTAAAATAATAGTGACTTGAATTTGTTCATTTGGGTTGAGCAAAGGTTTCAGATTTTCTTGGAGTAGTCGTCGCGCATAACTATAAATAGCTGCTTCCCCAGAATGAATATTATATCCAATTCCTACTCCACCTATTATGACAATTTGTTCTGAAGCTTCAGTCGGAAAAATTGTATTCAATTCTACCACAGCCCAAATCGGAGTATTGCGAGTTAGGTCAAGATTATTACCAGGGTCAGAACGGGTAATAGCTAAAGCAGTATTACTTTTTAGTAAAGCTACTTGTTCGATAGGAATATCAACAATTTCTGCTGGTTCGAGTAAATGAATAGATACGGTAGATAAAGAGAGAATATTTTGACGTATCCAATGGAGAGCAGCTACAGCAGCAGCACCAGCGAATACAGGTAGAGTATATCCAGCGCAAGGTTCAGTCATTTTAAAATTCAAAAGTCAAAATCATTTTAATTCAATAGGACTTAGGCATTAACGCTATCCGTAGGGTGCGTTTTGCTACGCGACATGAAAAGCGTATCTCGTAACGCACCGATACTCTATATCTAGTGTATTTGCCTAAGTCCTGTTCAAAAGTCATGCATTCATACATTCAAAAGTAAGAATTATTCAATTCAAAAGTGATAATTTTTAAGTTAAAAGTCAAAATCATTTCAATTCAAAAGTCATGCATTAAGAATTTTTAAGTTAAAAGTTAAAAGTCAAATAAATGAAAAATTATATACCTATTACTGAGAGAACTTTTGAATTTGCAGTTAGAATTACCTCTTTTAGACCAGCAACCAGGAACAGCCAGATTACTAGCTAATCAATTATTTAGGTCTGGAAAATCAATAGGAGCTAATCTAGCAGAATCACAGTCAGCTCAGAGTACCAAAAATTTTATTAGTAAGTAAGAAATATCTCTCAAAGAAGCAAGAGAAACCCGATATTGGTTAAGATTACTTATTGAAACTGAGATGATAGAATCTGAAAGAATAGCCAAGCTTTTATATGAATGCGAACAAGTCATTAAAATTCTAGCTCAATCCATAGTTACTAGCAAAAAAAGTTGAATAATTAACTTATTAATTTCAACTTAAAAATTCTTATTTATGAATTTTGAATGCATAAATTTTGACTTTTGAATTGACCAAAGCGAAGTTTAGTTATCAGTATTTTATACACTAATTCAAAAATACAGAATAAGAACAATTATCCTATATAAATCATCAATTATTTAGTCTACTCCCTACTCCCTACACTCTTCTGAAGATATCTATTAATTCCTAGAGATAAAATTCCTAAAATTTTCTCCAAGTTATTAACAACATATTCTGTTAGATCGATGTGAACTTCTGTATTTTCTAACTGTAAGAATTTCCAAATATTTCCCGTAGTAACAACCCCGTAAATAATAGAAATTTGATTGCCTTGTTGTTGATTAAATATTTGTCCGGCAATCATTTCTGCCAGACATTGCCCTAACCCACCGTTTAAGTTTTCTTTTTTGGCTTCAACAATAGCAAAAACGGGAGATTTTATAAATAGTTGTTCTGGAGCGAGACTAATGAGAAAATCACAAGTACCGTTTAATCCTCTAGCAGGATCGACATTAAATTCTGTTCCTGAAAAGAGGCTAATTTGATTATTCAGTATTTTTCTTAATTCTATTAAAATTGGGGCAATAATCATTTCTGAACGGGCTTTTTCTGTATTAATTGCTAAAGCTAATGGTAAGTTATTTTGTAATATTTGTTTTAAAAATTCGCTTGGTTGCACTTCAGAAATATTAGCAAAAAAATCGACTTTTTCCTTAAAAATTAAAGAAAATTCTTGTTGGATTTTGGGTAATGTAAAATCGCTGTAAGGCATTTTATTTTTACTCTTTGAATTTAAGTAAGATTTGCTTATGGAAAGTCTTTTTGCGCCTGGCAAGGATTAGGGAGTAGTTAAGAGTCAAGAAGAATAAAGATTTATAGAGAAGGTAACTAGAAAAATTATCTCTTTTAATATAGTTAATTGACCTAAAAACTACTATAAGCTATCTATGAAAATGCTATATATATTTTACTTCTACCTTCTGCCTTCTGCCTTCTGCCTTCTTCCTTAAAATTACTATAAGCTATCTATTTATAGACTATAGCAATTCCCATATTTGTGAGGTAGAAAATTCTAGGTTTTAAGGAATAGGAAATAGATGTAACTCATCAACCTAGAAAATGCTATATATATTTTAATTCTTCCTTCTAGCTTCTTCCTTCTAACTCCTTCCTTCTAACTCCTTCCTTTATTTTATGGTAAAAATTGTTCCACGGGAAATCTAGTGATACAAGAAGATAAAAGGTTTTGAAAAAGTTCTTTACTTCGAGGAGAAATAGTACCTCTAGATATCTCAAAAGAAATTTCTAAAAAATCTCCCAAGGGATATTGTTTTTGAGCTTCTTCGATCATGCAAACACAAAACTTTTCTTGCTTTTTTCTGTTGTTACAACCATCAACAAATGCTTTAACTACCTCTGGTGGATAAACATAAGAATTTAATCCATTTAATTCAATATTTATATCAGCCGATATTCCCTTTCGCTCATCTTCCGATGACTCAAAGTTCATTTTTTCCAACGCCTTTAAAGTTGCCTTATCGAATTTTTCATTCCCACTACTTTCAATAACTTCTAAATTAGTTGGCTTTCCTTTACTATTAATATCGAACTCAATACGTAATTGCATCCGATTTTTTTCTTGAGCGAAAACCGATGTCGGAATTAGTAAAAAGAATAATAGCAGGATGACAACTTTTAATCTTTTTAACCAAGGGAAAAACTTCTGAATATTGGGAGAAATTTTCATCATAATTATGCAGTTTTGATAGAACTTACTTTGACCAATTAAAAATTAGCAACTATGATATTATATCACCCAAATTTCTTGATTCCTAAAAAATATTGTTCTAGTAAAAAACAATACGAAAAAATATGCGCTCTAATAGTTAAATCTCCTCAAGGTGATTAAGCCACCCAGTCATTTCAGTTATCACTTATCAGTGCCTCCTACTGAAGTAGAAGATTGGAAATACTGAAGTTGATTTTTTCCATCATTTTTCGGTCAAAAGGGAAAGTAATATTATGCTTCTAATTTTACGAAGTTTATCTATAAAGTTTTCCTCATTTCTATGTCATTATTCTTCTCTATAAAAAATGTCTTTTTTGTCTTTTTTCTTCCATCTTTAGCTAAACATTAACCTTAAAATTCTCCAGATACTTTTCAATAAGTATGCGAGTATAACTATTCAAAGAATAATTAAAAGCATTTTCAGGAGTCACCCACTCCCATCGGACAATTTCCTCATTCGGCACAACATCCTCCCCTTCAGATTTTGCCCAATAATTCACCATAATAAAATGAGCTTCCTTATAAAATTGGGGGTCAAGTATTGCCTCATGGAACATAGCAAAGCGAATGTCATTTAACTTTAACCCCACCTCTTCCATAAACTCCCGCGCTACAGCAGTTTCTAAACTTTCTCCCCAGTCAACCTTTCCCCCAGGTACTCCCCATGTACCTCTCCATTTTGTCGTCTCCACAATTAATATTCGACCAGAAGGTCCCTTAACTAAAGCACCCACTGTCACAAGTGGAAATTGTGACTTAACTGCTGACTGATACATAATCTTTTGGTTAAAATTAACTTTATTGAAAGCAAATATACCATCTTTTATTAATGAATAATGAATAATGAATAATGAATAATACACAATAGATAATGAAAACTATAGCAGCAATTCCCATACTGATTAGGTATATTTACAATCCCCCTAAATCCCCCTTTCAAAGGGGGACTTTTCTTTAGCTCGCCCCTTTCAAAGGGAGGCAGGAAGGATATAAATACAAGTCGTTAACTTTTGACTTTACTGAATCATGAGCAGATATCCTACCTGATCTGAAATAATTATTATTTTTACCAAAAAGTTAATAATTATATAGTTAAATAATTCAGCTTTATTAACCTCCCCTTTCAACAGGAAGAAAATAAATTTTTTCCTTTTAGCTATCCCTTATAATAAGGAACTCCTGAAAACTTTGTGGGAGGGTGGGAAGTAAGAATTTTGTCTAGACTTCTCAAAAAAGTGTATTGAAAAATATACTTTTCTCCAGAAAAAGCCCACCCAAGGCTAAAGCATAACTTGGCTATTTTGCCAAGTATTATGTTAAGAAATGATGTTTATAAAGCATAGCCCTAAAAGGGATGAGGTAATTATCAATTATCCATTATCAATTATCCATTAATTCACAAGGAGCAACCATGCGACTCTCTCAAATGTTATTAGCCACCCTACGAGATGACCCTGCTGAAGCAGAAATACCTAGCCATAAACTCCTCATCCGTGCTGGATATATCCGTCGTATTGGTAGTGGTATCTACGCATATCTTCCTTTAATGTGGCGAGTTCTTAATAAAGTCTCCAAAATTGTCCGTGAAGAAATGGATGCTACTGGTGCCCAAGAATGTTTGCTCCCCCAGCTCCAACCTGCTGAACTGTGGAAAGAGTCTGGACGTTGGGATACTTATACCCAAGCTGAGGGTATCATGTTTTCTCTCGTTGACCGTCAAAATCGAGAATTAGGATTAGGTCCAACTCACGAAGAGGTTATAACTACTGTTGCTAAAGATATGATTCGTTCTTATCGGCAATTACCTGTACATCTCTATCAACTTCAAAGTAAATTCCGGGATGAAATTCGCCCTCGTTTTGGTTTAATGCGGGGTCGGGAATTTATTATGAAGGATGGTTATTCGTTTCATGCTAATGAGGAATGTCTGAAAAAGACTTATCAGGATATGGATCGAGCTTACCGAAATATGTTAAGTCGTAGTGGGTTACAATTTCGGGCGGTTGATGCTGACTCTGGGGCTATTGGTGGTTCTGGTTCCCAAGAATTTATGGTTTTGGCCGATGCTGGTGAGGATGAAATTCTTTATACCGAAGATGGTAAATATGCTGCTAATGTGGAAAAGGCTATTTCATTGCCTGTTGATGTAGAAGCTTCACCTTTTGATACTTATCAGAAATTAGAGACTCCTGATACGGCAACTATTGAAAAAATGTGTAAGTTTCTCAAATGTTCTGCAACTAATGTAGTTAAAAATGTTTTGTATCAAGCAGTTTATGATAATGGGATGACTGTTTTGGTATTGATAAATATTCGGGGAGACCAAGATGTTAATGATGTGAAGTTGGTGAATGAGTTGACTAAGTTGGCTGGAAGTTATGAGGCAAATACTGTTTTGGCTTTAACTGTACCAGATGTGGAAGCTCAAGAGAAATGGGCAGCTAAGTCTTTACCTTTGGGTTATATTGCTCCAGATTTGTCTGATGATTATATTGGTTCTAGTCAAGATGTTAGTCCCAAGTTCCTACGAATAGTCGATAAAACAGCAGTAGACTTGACAAATTTCGCGACTGGTAGTAATGAATATGGCTATCATATTGTGGGGGCAAATTGGGGACAGGAATATACTTTGCCAGAGTTGGTGGTAGATGTACGAACAGCTAAAAAAGGCGATCGCGCAATACATGACCCTAATCAAATTCTGGAAACTGCTAGAGGTATTGAGGTGGGTCATATATTCCAGTTAGGGACAAAATACTCTAAAGCTATGGGGGCAACCTATACTAATGAGCAAGGTGAGGAAGTTCCATTAGTGATGGGATGTTACGGTGTAGGAGTTTCTCGTTTAGCTCAAGCAGCAGTAGAACAATCTTATGATAAAGATGGGATAATTTGGCCTGTAGCGATCGCTCCCTATCATGTAATTATCTGTATTCCTAACATTAAAGATGCTAAACAAAAAGAAGTCGCAGAAAATCTCTATCAAGAATTAAATGCGGCGGGAATAGAGACTATTATAGATGACCGAGATGAGCGAGCAGGTCTTAAATTTAAAGATGCAGATTTAATTGGTATCCCCTATCGAATAGTTACTGGGCGATCGCTAAAATCTGGCAAAGTTGAACTTGTAGAAAGAGCAACTCATCAATCTCAAGAAATTTTGGTAGAGGAAGTATTATCTACTTTAAAAGATTTAATTGAGAAAGCTTTAACATAATTTTTTCTGTCTGGAAAAATGCAACTTTGATTTTTATCTGGTTAACCATTGCTGTTTTTTTTGACTAATAAATTTCAGCAATGGTTTTCATTTTTAACAGAAAAATTTATTGCTTTTAGGAAATAGGAAAAAAGTATTTTTGCAAATATGAGATGCACCCAAAAATTAAGGTATAAATTCTCTCTATTCATGGATAAAATCCACTATAACCAACCAAGAAAAGAAAAAAAATTATGTTTTTCTACCTATTAGCAAAGTTAACTTTTTTATAGCATCAGGTATCTCATTTGCATCCTCAATAAGATGACAGAAAGGAATTTCCGATGTCCAAGTATTATAAAAAGCAGGTATTTTATAATAAGAACCAGGTAACAAACCATGAGGAATATTCAAAATTAAACATAAAATATGCACATGAAGACGATTAGTAATAACCAAATTATAGCCTTGGAGTTGATAAATACCACTGTGCATATATCCCCAAGATTTGCGATGTAACTCAGGACGATGCACTTGATTAAACATAAATGAATCAGGATGTAACCATTGCCATCCTTGACGAGAAGCCCATTCTTGGGGAGTTTTCAACCCTCTTTGCCAACCTTCTCTAATCAGACGGACAAGACCTGGAATATAAATCCAATCTTTGGGAAGTTTACTCATCCAATTAAAAGATATCCAATCATCTACATCTAAATTCTCAACCAGAATATTTTTTGATTTAAACTTCTGGTTCATCTCTACATCCTTTCTAGACAAATAAAGTGTCCGATTTGAACGATCAGGATTAAGATTTATATTAGGTAAATCAACCATTTGAAAAGCCATATCGGGAGCTTTATAAACTTTACATTTGAAAAAAGCTTCCTGGGCAATAGCAAAACTCCTATCATCTCTGACAAAAATGGTTAAATCAGGATGATCATTCAGCACTTTAGCTGATTGTGCTAAAGCTTCTTCACTAGAATAGTAAATTGTTTGAGGCAGAATAACAATCGATCTATCTCTATATTGTTTGATAATTTTTTCCCGAAATTTTTGCAGAGCTGGCCAAATATCACCAAAATTTCCACCACCATTTAATAAAATTGGTCCTCCTTTAGAGCGATTTAAAAAATCACTTTCAGAGAAGCCATTACCAACACTAGAAACATAATCAATATTAGCCTGGCGATGTTTGAGAATATATAAAATACTACCTAACCAAACAAATTAGATGATCTCCAATATTAGGATCAGAAGGATAGTCAAGTAATGTACAATTATCAAAGTCTGGAATATTATTAAGTGCTTTGTGTAGATAATTTTTGATATCTTGGGTAGTTTGCGGTTGTAGATTATTCAGATTACTTATTATTTTAGATAGGGATCGGCATCAGCACAATTACCTGTGCGTTCTTGTCCATTCTCACTTTGGGTAAAATGAAAAAAACTGCAATTTTCTTTAATTGTCATCACGCTAAAAAGTCCTGATGAAGACCACCAACAACGGTCTCGGACACATTCAATACCCTGCTCATTAATAAGAAAATTTTTGAGTCTAGCTAAAACTTCTCCATTAAAAAGCCCATAAAAAAACTGTCACAATGAAATTGAGGATAAATATCAGCCACGGAACAGTTTAATTTTTCTGCTAACTTTTCTGGTATTACCTCTGTTTTATCTCCCCGTTTAGCATGTTCCCAGTCATTAAATACCAGATCAGTCTGATCGAGGGGTTCAAATACATCATCAATAGGTTTCATTGCCAAGCTATCAGCATCAAAAAAAACAAAACGTTCAAAGTCTCCTTCAAACGCTGCAAACTTACGATGAACAAAACCCTTGTACCAACCTGGCCTCGTATACTTAGGGTCTTTAGCTCTTGGATGTGCCTCCCAAACATCATTAATAAAATCATCCCACTGTTGAATTACTGATAAGTTACTGAATAAGGTAACATGGGGACGAGACTGAATCTCAGATTTAACTTTACTCAGTTGATCATTTATAGATAGGGAATTACGCAGATAGGTATATGAGTACCAATATTTTTTTCTATACTATTTAACAAGGCCACAAATTAATCGTAAACAGTATCATTAGCAAGGGTATAAATACCAAAGGACATAGTTGATAATTTTCCGGTTTTTGAGAAACAATACCATACTTTGGTTTGAGGATAAAATTTTGATTTATAATAAATATTGACTCTATTTATAAATCAATTAGAAGTAACATAGTTAACCTAAGAGAAAGTTAAAACTCAGCTCCTCACCACCATTAACCCCTAATTCTCAAGGATGGTCAAAATGAAAGAACAAAATCAAACTAATAAATTATCTGTTGGTATAGTGGCCAGTGTCTGTGCATTGGCAGTGGTGGTAGGTGGTGGTATCGCCGTATGGACTAACTTACGTTCGTCTACCACAAACACTTCTAACAATTCTCTAACTCCTACAACCCCTTCCACTCAAAAGTCACCCGATGAGACTCTACCTAGTCTAACTCCTGTGACACCTGAATCTCCAAATTCCGAAAAACTTCCTTTACCTGGCCAACAAGAGCCTAAAGCAGTTACAGAAAAGACTGTGGAACTATACTGGGTTAACGATAGTAGTGGAGAGATTAGTTTAGTTTCCTCTGGAGTAAATATAACAGCAGTAGATGAACCAGAAGCTATTTTAACGGCTGCTTTTGAACGTTTATTATCTGGACCAGAAAGTGCAGATTTTGTGAGTGCCATACCTGAAGGAACCAAAGTTCAGGCATTAACTGTAGAAGATAATGGAGTTTACATTGATTTATCCAAAGAGTTTACTTCTGGAGGTGGCAGTGCTTCCATGATGGGGCGTTTAGGACAAATCATCTATACTGCCTCTAGTTTAGACCAAAATGCAAATGTTTGGATTTTTGTCGGGGGCACACCTTTGGAAATTTTAGGTGGTGACGGATTAGAAGTATCTCAACCTATAACTAGGCAAATTTTTCAACAAGATTTTCCCTTAAATTAAGTAAGTAGGGAGTAGGAAAGAAAGAGAAAGTTCCATCATACTAAAGTCTACTGTTCATCAACCGCTTAACTAAACTTACTCAAAAACCTGAAAGCCTAGTTAGGGCTTGCTTATGGAAATATCAAAGTCTTGATAGATAAAGTACTCTTTTTAGGTACTAATAAAGTACCAGCTTTTAGGTGGTAATGGTACGGTACAGTTCCCAATAAATCGGTGAAAAATCATGCATTCTAGGGTGTGTCATCAATTAGATGTTAGAAGCTTGATCAACAAAAGTAGTGGACTGACAAAGCTCAAACTGTTCATTACATCATTGGGGGGCGGGTTTGTCTAACTAGACTTTTGACAATCGTTCATTGTACCGACTATGCAACGTCCCTACGGAGAAACCCGCCCCTACCTAGCGCACAATTTCAGGTATGCGATCGCTATATTTGAACCTACCCAACCGTGATCGGCATTTTTACTTAACAGAGAATAGCTTTTTTGTCAACTTATTTAATTGATGATATGCCCTAAGATTTTGAGCAAGAAAAGGTTAAAAAGTGAAGGGAAGATTCTTCTATAATTCCCATTCCTCCTGGATTCTGGATTCTGACTCCTCCCTGGGACTAAAAGACTTTTAGGGTTCCCGATCAATCAACAAACCCTAGTTATTCCTAGTGAATCGACCACTACAGGGTTAAACGACAAACCCTGTTTCTTTTTTCTTGCTATTTATTCAGAATCTCTATTGACACTATCCGGGGCAAAAGCAGGCAAACAAATAGCGATATATTCTGCTCCTTCTGCACCAGGTGTACTATATTTTACCCATTCTCCTTTATGAGCTATTATTGCTTGGCCAGCATTAACTTCTAATTGTCCATCTTCATATTCAACACATAAAGTACCTTTAAGTACCAGAGTAAATTCATCAAATTCTGGCCTTTGACCTGGTTCCATCCAACCACTAGGAGAAAGCATTTGAGCAACACTAATAGCATTAGTTTGAGTATTTACAAGACCAATATACTCATCAATTTGCTTAGGTTTATTACCAGTAGATTCAATCCGAGTAGGCTGTTCAATTAATTGTGGCATGATGATTAACTTTAGTTGGGACTAACTAACATTAAAGGCTGATTGTATTCTACAGGTTCTCCATTTTTAATTAAAATTTCCACTATTTGTCCAGAGACCTCTGCTTCAATCTCATTCATTACTTTCATCGCTTCAATAATACAAACAACTTGGCCAGAAGTGATTCGATCACCCACTTCTACAAAAGCTGGTTCATCAGGAGCAGGAGCGCGGTAAAAAGTACCAACAACTGGGGACAAAATTTCTTCAAATTTATTTGCATTTGTAGGTGGAGCTCCTGAAGTAACTTCAGTGGTTTTTGGTGTAGTAGTTGTTTCGGGTGGGACTAAAATAGGAGAAACTAATTCAGAAATAGCATAGCTCTGATCAGGAGAAGATAATGTGGGGCGATCGCTAAGTGAAGTTCCTTTGCGGACCACTAATTCTATATCTCCACTTTTTAAAGTGAACTCTGAAATATTAGTTTGGTCTATTGCTGTTAGTAGTTCCTGAAGTTGATGTAAATCTAATTGCACAGTTGGTATATCCCCAGTTAATTGTTGTTAAAGTAAATTTGTTTTGAATAAAAATATCAAGTTTATTAATGTTTAAGTATATGAGAAAGTGATAAAAAAGTTTCACTTAACATAAATAAATTAGGATTTTCAGCAAACCAAGGATAAAAAAATCAAGGAACAATTATTCCTTCTACTTTCTGTTTCTTCCCCTCCTGGGATGGGTTAGAGGTGGATTTCATCCTCCCCAAACTTCCCATCCTCCCCAAAATCTACTTTTTTCAACAAACCCTACTTAATAATTGTTCTACAGTTAGTCTTTCTCTCTACCCAAGTAAGAGTCATTACGAGTATCTATTTTAATTCGTTCTCCTTTGGATATGAATAAGGGGACCATAATTTGAGCGCCTGTTTCCACAGTAGCAGGTTTACTACCACCAGTAGCAGTATCTCCTTTAACACCAGGGTCAGTTTCGATTATTTCTAATACTACCGAGTTTGGTAGTTCCACGTCTATTACTTGTTCGCCCCATTTAATAACATTGACCTCCATACCCTCATTGAGGTATTTAACTCGTTCTCCAATTTGTTCGGCACTTAGACTGGCCTCTTCATAAGTTTCCATATCCATAAATACAAATTGGTCAGCATCTTTATAGGTATGCTGCATTACTCTTTTGTCCAAAGTAGCTTGAGGGACTGTTTCTCCAGCTCTAAAAGTTCGTTCCACAACACTACCATTTTGTGCATTTTTGAGCTTGGTTCTGACAAAAGCAGAACCTTTACCTGGTTTAACGTGCAGAAATTCTACTACTCGCCAAACTGAACCATCTAATTCTATACTTACGCCAGGACGAAAATCATTACTAGAAATCATATAACACCTTCATTAATTAATAATGGATAAAGAATAATGGATAACTACCTTTGTTTCAAAACATAACAGCATTGAAAATAAGGAAATCTTACTTAATTGATAATGCCTAGTGGATAATGAATACTATGTCTAATTATCAATTGTCAACAAGAAGTTGTAAACCTTTGGGGTTAATTATCAATTATCCATTGGTAATTTTTAATTATTTCAATTAGAACTTAACATTAGACATCCTACAATACTCTCTATAAATAAATATCTGAAGAAGTTTTTGATTGAGGAGCAAATATTTGTTGGTATAGCGCTGCACTCAGGGAACAGGTATGGAGGGAACACTTAACTGGGAGAATAAATTGCCTATAATATAAAGCTTTGAGCTGCTTGGACACCTCCTGCAATTTGTAAATATTAAGTGCGCACATTGCTATATCAAAAACTTATGACTTCTTAATTTTGACTTTTGACTTAACTAAGACTGTGGACAGCAATGTAATATTAGTTAAGGAAATAAAAATTTAGAAATATGTTCAATCTGCAAAATTTTGTAATTAAAATTTGTAAACGCCTGCTAAAAACTGGAGTCCTAGCACTCTTACTGTTCAGTTTGTCTATTGGAGTTAGTGGTGCTTGGTGGAACTTTGGTGGTGATACAACTCGTGAAAGTCGTTTGCCCCAAGGGGATCCTATTACTGATGGTAGGGCTTTGTTAAGGTATGCTCTACCAATAGAAAATGAATCTGTGCGTAAAATACAAAGTAGTCTAGAGGATATTTCTAATAGACTTCGGGGTAAACGTTGGACTTCTATTGTTAGTGATATTGGGGCTGCATCGAGAGTTATCAGTATTAGTAAGTCTAAATTATTAGCTAGTGTGCCTGAATCAAAACAATCTGAAGCAGAGGCCATAATTGCTAAACTGGATAAAGGCATTATTAATATTAGAGAAGTTGCCGAAGCTAAAGATGGGGAACAGGTATTGGAGCAACGGGCAGAACTATTAGCATTAGTAGGTGAGCTTGAACAGTTGATGGTAGAAGGTTTTCCCTTTGAAGTCCCCTCAGAGTTCTCTCATTTACCACAACTAAAAGGTCGGGCTACGATTGAGATGGAAACGGAACAAGGTTTTTTGACTTTAGTTGTTGATGGTTATAGTGCCCCTGTGACAGCAGGTAATTTTGTAGATTTGGTTCAGAGGGGTTTTTATGATGGCCTAGAGTTTACTCGCTCAGAAGAGTCTTATGTTTTGCAAGCGGGAGACCCTCCTGGCCCAGAAGTTGGTTTTATTGACCCGGATAGTGGTGAATACCGTAATATTCCATTAGAAATTTTGGTTAAGGGGGATGAGGAACCAATATATAGTTTTACTTTAGAAGAAATTGGTCGTTTTCGGGAACAACCTGTTCTACCTTTTTCTGCTTATGGTACAGTGGCTATGGCTCGACCTGAAGCTGTAAATGATGGTGGTTCTTCTCAATTTTTCTTTTTCCTATTCCAATCAGAACTAACCCCTGCTGGAGTAAATTTATTGGATGGTCGTTATACTGTGTTTGGTTATGTGGTCGAAGGGAAAAAGGTTTTGGAAAAATTAAGAAAAGGAGACAAAATTATTTCTGCTAAGGTAGTAGCTGGATTAGAAAATTTAGTGGAACCTGAAGCTTAAAGTAGCATTCAGCATTCAGGATTTGGCTATCAGTAGAAGTAGGTTTTTTCTAGGTTTAGAAGAGAACTTTTACCGAATAATTAATAGTTAATAATTAATGATTAATAATTAAAAGTTGATAGTTAATAATTATTCATTCAACAATTCAGGTCTGGAAGCCAGACCAAGAATTGGGGATAAATCTTCATGATTAGTCAATCCCCTTCTTTGAAGAAGGGGTGATTATTAATTATTAATTGTTCATGGCTTTATTGCTGAACCCTTCTAAGCCATCGCGTTTATCAGAAAAAAAGTTAAAAATAATAAAGAAAATTTCTGTAATTATACTTTAAGTAAGGCGATAATTTTTTCTAGCTTTTATTCCTTATTCATATTTGGATTAAAAAGAAGTTTTCTGATTGATTTTTACTTCTTACTTCCTCCTACTTGTTAGAGCGGATTCTACTTTGGTGAGTTACATCCACGGGACCAGGATGCACGGTTCCCGAAAAATCGCACTGGTAAGATTTAACTATTAATACCTTTACTTCAGATACTTGGAATCTGCTGTATATTTAAGAAAAGGTAATTGTTAATTGTTAATTATTAATTATTAATTATTAATTAATTAAATGGCTATTATAGAATTTGTAATATTTACTGGATTAGGAATTGCATTAGGTGCATTTGTTTTTAATATGTTAAATGATAAACAGCAGCAGCGTATTTTAGATGATGCTTTCTATAGATTGTTACAGTTGCAAAATGGTAGAATTTCTCTAATTCAATTGGCTGCTGCTGCTAAAGTTGATGCTCAAATTGTTCAGAGATATTTAGAAAGTCAAGTAAAAATATTTTCAGCTATTTTAGAAATAGATGAACAAGGAGACACATTTTACAGATTTCCTAAGTTAAGTTTACCCCCTGTTTTAGATCAACAAAAATGGTGATTTCAGTGGCGAACCCAGAAACCCGGTTTCTCTTAGAAACCGGGTTTCTTTGCATAATTCCTTGATTACATTGTTCCTAATCTTTCATAAGGCCAAAAACGAAATATTGCTTTACCTATAATATTTTTTCTAGGCAAAAAACCCCAAACATGGGAGTCATTACTATTGTTGCGATTATCTCCCATGACAAAATATCGATCTTCAGGAATTTTAATGGAAGTTGGTAAAATATATTCAGGAGGTTCGGCAATATAATTTTCGGTAAGAGGTTCGTCATTAATGTATACTATGCCGTTTTCAACTCTGATGGTATCTCCTGGTAAACCTATAACTCGTTTGATAAAAGCTTGATTTTTAGAATAACCGTAGCGTTCTAAGACTTGGGGTGGTTGAAAAACAATGATATCACCTGTTGCAGGTGGATTAAATTTGTAAGAGATTTTTTCTATTACCAAGCGATCGCCGACTTCTAAAGTTGGCATCATTGAATCTGATGGTATGTATCTTGGTTCTGCTATTAATATTCTGATTAAAAAAGATAAGAATAAAGCGATCGCTAGAACTTTAATATTTTCTTTTTGCTCCTGCCAGATTTTTAACCACCAAGGAGTTGTCGAGTTATTTGTAATAGTTTGATTTAGGGATTCTTTTTCTGATGTCATTTCTATGGTTTTTAATTTTGATTATTTCGATCAGGACTAAAGCCATGTGAACCCAGAAACCCGGTTTCTCCTAGAGATCTATTGCTCAAAATAAGGATATATCGTAGAAACCGGGTTTCTTTGCGTAAGTCCTTTCTATTTTATATCATCTGGGTTTGAATAGTTACACTTTGGATAAAAGAAGCACTTATGAAATCTTCCCTACCCCTCTTTCCAAGCAAGGGAAAAGTTTTTTTATTACTGATTATCCATACATAAGATAAATGATCAAAACTTTTGACAGGAATAAAATAGGATTGGTATATTAAATTAATTATATAGCAGTCGAAGCAAAGGTTAGGATTTATAAAAATCCTGAAAATTTTGATAGTCTGTTGTTTCCTGTTCCTTGTTCTCTAGTGCTATAACTTATGTCAGTGCCAAACCAATTAGAATTTACTCAACCATCTTTAGAACAATATCTCAAAAATTACTTTGGTTATGATTCATTTCGTCCCGGACAAAAACAAATTATTGAAACAGCACTTCAACAAAAAGATTTGTTAATTATCATGCCTACTGGTGGGGGAAAATCTTTATGTTTCCAACTACCAGCATTACTTAAATCAGGGTTAACAATAGTAGTTTCTCCCCTGATTTCTTTAATGCAAGACCAAGTAGAATCTTTACAAGATAATGGTATTGCTGCCACATTTTTAAATAGCACTTTAGGGTTAACTGAAACTAGGAGGCGAGAAACAGATATTATGCAGGGAAAAATCAAGCTTTTATATGTAGCGCCAGAGAGATTATTATCAGAGAGATTTTTCCCATTTTTAGAATTAATTAATTCCCAACAAGGTATCTCTACTTTTGCTATAGATGAAGCTCATTGTGTTTCTGAATGGGGTCACGATTTTCGCCCAGAATATCGACAGTTAAAATTGCTAAGAGAAACTTATTCAGATGTACCAATGATGGCTTTAACTGCTACAGCTACCAAACGAGTTCGAGAGGATATTATTACTCAATTAAATTTACAAAAACCCTATATTCATGTTGCTAGTTTTTTCCGTTCTAATTTATATTATGAAGTGCGTCAAAAAACCAATCAAAAAAATACTTTTGCGGAAACTTTGCAAATAATTAGAACAATTGGTGGCTCCGGAATAGTCTATTGTAATAGCCGCAAAAAGGTTGATGAAATTGCTTATAATTTACGGCAAAATCAAGTATCTGCTTTGCCTTATCATGCTGGTATGAGTGATGAAGAAAGAACTATGAATCAAACGAAATTTATTAGGGATGATATTGATGTAATTGTGGCAACTGTGGCTTTTGGAATGGGAATTAATAAACCGGATGTGCGGTTTGTAATTCACTACGATTTACCTAAAAATATAGAAGGTTATTATCAAGAAACTGGTAGGTCTGGTCGAGATGGAGAAGCTGCTCAATGTATTTTATTTTTTAGTTATGGTGATAAAAAAAGTATTGAATATTTAATCGGTCAAAAGGTTGATGAACAAGAACAAAGAATTGCTGAACAACAGTTAAGAAGAATTATTAATTATTCGGAAGCTAGTGAATGTCGTCATCGCATTTTATTAGGTTATTTTGGGGAAGAATTTCCGGGAAATTGTGGGAATTGTGATAATTGTAAATATCCTAAACCAATTGAAGATTGGACGATTGAAGCGATGAAGTTTTTGTCTTGTGTGGCGAGGACTAAAGAAAGGTTTGGCATGACTCATATTATTGATGTTTTAAGAGGTTCTAAAAGTCAGAAAGTTTTAGATAAAAAACATGATAAACTTTCTACTTATGGTATTGGTAAAGATAAGAGTGTTGAAGAATGGAAAAATTTAGCCAGGTCTCTTTTACATCAAGGTTTAATGGAGGAAACAACTGATGGTTATTCGGTGTTGAAACTTAATCAAAATAGTTGGGAGGTAATGGGTAGAAAAATTAAGGTAGAAATTGCTATAGACAAGAAACATCAAATTGAGAAAACTACTACTTCTTTAGCAGCAGATGAACTAAGATTATTAGGAGAGTTACGGGTATTGCGGAAAAAAATTGCTGATGAACAAATGGTGCCGCCTTATGTGGTTTTTCACGATTCTAATTTACGAGATATGGCACAGAAACGCCCTCAAACTTTAGATGAATTTATTAATATTTCTGGGGTGGGTACTCGGAAGCGAGATAAGTATGGTAAACAGTTTATTGAGGTGATTAGAAATTATTGTGTAGAGTATGGTTTACCTGCTAATTCGGAACCTGTTCGAGAGTTAGCAAAAGTTGTAGATAATGTTCCTTCTATGACACAGATGGAAACATTGGAATTGTACAAAAAAGGATTAAGTATTGATGCTATTGCTAATGAAAGAGGATTGAAAACTAGCACTATTGCTAGTCATTTAGCTGAGTTAATAGAAAAGGAACAACCAGTAGATATTGATAGGTTAATAAAACTAGAACATCAAGAAAAAATTATTGCTGCAATAGAAGAAATAGGGGATGAAACATTAACACCTATTTATCAGTATTTACAAGAGCGTTATAGTTTTGATGAAATTAAATTAGTTAGAGCATTTTGGCGGAATGATCAGTTATATTTTTAATGAAAAAAAGTCTTTTCTACGGAAGTATCAATAAACTATTTGTTCAACTTCCAAACCTAAAAAGGTTGAAATCTTTATCTTGAAAATATTTCATATTTAATCAGCCAACCCTAATTATTAATTATTACACCGGATTCCATCTTGAGGAATAAAATAAGGTCAACCTAAATGCCTAATTTATAAACTAAATTCAGTGATTAAAAAACCTGGGATTTTTCAATAATGGATAATTACCTTTCCTTAAAAGAAAAGAGGATTGAATCAAAGGAAAAAATAATTTTTTTCCTTTAAAGGGGAGGCTTCAAGGGGCGAATTATTTAATTATTTAATTATTAATTGTTGGGTAATTATTTAAAGATGTTATAGTTATATTTATATTTATAGCTAATTAATTCTAAGACTTTTTTATAACTCTAGTCTAATACTAAAAATAGAATTAAAATAACTTGTCAGTTATATCAAAATTTATTGATGAGTAGGAATGTAATAGCTATTTTTCTTTACTTACAGGTAGAGAAATGATAAACTCAGTTCCTTTCCCTAACTGAGAATTACAAGTTAAGCTGCCTTTGTGTTTTTCGACTACAATGTTACGAGCGATCGCCATTCCTAAACCAGTTCCTTTACCTACTACTTTTGTGGTAAATCCTTGCTCAAAAACTTTCTCTTTCACTTCCTGACTCATGCCAATACCATTATCTGCAATATGAATTATTACCTGTTTTTTATCAACTGAAAACTCTGTTTCGATTCTGATTTGATTGACAATTTCTTTACGTGCTCCCTCTTTATTTGCCTCTTCGATAGCATCAATAGCATTACTTAAAATATTCATAAATACCTGGTTTAACTGTCCAGCATAACAATCTATGGGAGGCAAATGTGCATAGTTTTTAATAATATTAATTTCTGGATAATCTTGGTGAGTTTTGAGGCGATATTTAAGAATCGTAATAGTACTATCAATTCCATCGTGAATATTGTACAAAACTGGATGTTTCGTATCTGTACGAGAGAAAGTTCTTAAGCTAATACTAATATCTTGAAGTTGTTTGACTCCCACCTCCATTGAATTAATTAATTTTGGGAAATCTTCCCGAATATAATCAAGATCTATCTCTTCTATTTCTTCCTTAATTGCCCTCAAATTAGGAGATTCTTTCTCAACTAAATCTAGTAATCTAAATAAATCATTAACATAATCTAAAGCAGGTTGAATATTACCAGAAAGAAAACCAACTGGATTATTAATATCATGAGCAATATTTGCTAATAAATTTCCCAAAGCTGACATTTTTTCACTTTGAATAATCGTAAGTTGAGCTTGTTTTAGTTCATCGTATTTTTCATTCAATTCCTGATTAGCTTTTTCTAATTCCTGATTCACCCGCTGGAGTTGTCTATTTTGTTCTGCTAGTTGTTGAGCTTGCAGATAATTTTCTTGTTTCAGCATTTTTTTCAGGTGACTGAGTTCTAAATGAGTAGAAATGCGAGCTAAAACTTCCTCTGCTTGAAATGGTTTCGTAATATAATCCACCCCTCCCACAGTAAAAGCTTTAATCTTATCCATTACTTCATCTAAAGCACTAATAAAAATCACGGGAATATCGGCAGTCAATTTGTTAGCTTTGAGATTTTGACAAACTTCGTACCCATCCATGTTTGGCATTTTAATATCTAGCAAAATCAAACTGGGAGAAAATTTTTCCATAAATGCTAGAGCCAATTTTCCACTAGGAAATGCTCGGACTAGATAGCCATTTTCCTTTAATAGACTGCTAAGTACATGTAAATTAGCTGGGGTATCATCAATAATAATAATTTGGTCTTGAGTATAATTCATGTTTACTATTTAGGGCTTGCATATGGAAATCTCAAAATAATTCACAATCTAGAATTTAGAATTGAAGCAGCTATCCAGGTGTTGGGGTTGACAAATAATCATATACTTCTGCCTTTCCATAGATTTTTTAGTCTCATTTATAAATTATTCAGTTAGGACTAAAGCCATGAAAGCTATCCGTAGGATGCGTTACGAGATACGCTTGACATATCCCGTAGCGAAACGCACCGATAGTTCATATCTAGTGCCTTGGCGTCAGTCCTGTTAGTATTTTTAGATACAGTTTTTGGTTGGCAAACACTAATTATGCACAAAATCAAGAATAATGCAACTCCAATATCTGAATGCTTACTCTAAAAGTATTTACAGATAAAGATTATAGCATTTTTCAAGGCTCGATTTATCGGGAACCGTAAAAGTTCTGCTAAAGCTACCAAAAAGTAAGGTTCCCAAGAAATAGGATTTTAGGAAGGCCAAGAAGTTTTTCAGTTATCAGCATCTCAGGCTGTTTGCGCAGCATTCCGCAGGAAAACCAGAGGCTGAAAATCCTGAAGTTTATTTCTTTCCGTCCTCTTATTGTTGCTCCTACTATCTCCGTCTTCCCAGACTCCCCACCCTTTGCACCCTTTCCATACTTCGCACCCTTCCCACATTTTTCAGCAAACCCTATTTATTTTCTATAGTTGCTAATATTAAATTTAACACTTTTTCATACTCAAAATTATGCAAAGAAGTTTTTAGCGCCAGAGCTAAAGAATCATTATAACTAGCTATTTGTTTGATTAGCATAGCAATTAAGTCTTC
>NZ_JAYKGW010000143.1:0-20803 GCF_035285525.1 Okeania sp.
ATCATCGAACCTTATACAAACTCTTTTCTACCTATGTCGAAGCCATACCAAAATTAGTTCGTTCAGATACTCAAAGAGTACATACAAACTTTAATCAAACTCAAACAGATACAGGACGTTTATCCTCCTCCGAACCAAACTTACAAAATATTCCTGTAGGAACAGAATTTTCTCGGCAAATTCGTCAAGCATTTCTGCCAAAAAAAGATTGGTTATTAGTCGCCGCAGATTATTCTCAAATAGAATTAAGAATCTTAGCGCATTTAAGTCAGGAACCAGTATTAATAGAAGCTTATCAAAATAACCAAGATGTACATACAGTGACAGCCAAACTATTATTTGAAAAAGCCAAAATTTCACCAGAAGAAAGACGTGTAGGTAAAACAATAAACTTTGGTGTAATCTATGGAATGGGAGCGCAAAAATTAGCCAGGTCTGTCAAAATAACCGTCAAAGAAAGTAAAGAATTTTTAGAAAGATATAAACAACAATATTCCCAAGTATTTGCCTACTTAGATAACTTAAAAAAACAAGCGATCGCTCAAGGTTATGTCGAAACAATATTAGGTAGGAGACGTTATTTTGAATTTGAAGCTAAAACTATCCGTGATTTAAAAGGGAAAAAAATAGAAGAAATTAATTTACAGGAATTAAAACTAGGTCAAAATGATGCTCAAATTTTAAGAGCTGCTGCTAACTCCCCAATTCAAGGTTCAAGTGCAGATATTATTAAAATAGCTATGATTAAACTGCATGAAATCTTGAAAAATTATCAGACAAAATTATTGTTACAAGTCCATGATGAATTAGTATTTGAAGTACCACCATTAGAATCGGAAGAATTGCAAAAAGTTATTAAATCAACAATGGAAAATGCCGTAACTTTAAAAGTACCTTTAATAGTAGATATTCATGGAGGTAAAAATTGGATGGAGACTAAATAGAGCGTCTTAATTTATTAGTTATTTGAGTTAAGTTGATAGGATAAATATAAATATTATTGACTTATTCTGTATCCGCTTATCTCCCCATCTCTCTTACCAATGAATAATTAATAATTAATTATCCAAGTAACTTTAATAGTAGATATTCATGGAGATAAAAATTCGATGTAGACTAAATAAATTTAAGCATTTACCTGTCAGCTATCAACTATCAGCTATTAGTTATTAACTAATTTTGTTTTTCAGGAGCAATTAATCTCCAAGAAGTAAAATACAAATAAAAAAAATCATCAGCTTGCCCTGAGTAAGTTATTACGTTTAAAAGCTGATAACTAATAGCTGTTTAGTAGCATTCCGCAGAAATAAAGTCTCTTCAGTTATTAATTATTAGTAAGTACCTTCGACTTTATTTGATAGGATAAATATAAATATTATTGACTTATTCTGTATCTCCCCATCTCCCCATCTCCCCATCTCCCTATCTCCCCATCTCCCTATCTCTCCATCTCTCTATTATTTGGCAAAAATATGCTAGACTCCTAAATGTAGTTGACTAAAAAATTTTCCTTGGGTAAATCTAATGAATACCAAAAAATTAGTCTTAGGTGGAGTTGGTTTTGTATTAGCCAGTGCAATTATAGCAACTGCTTCCAGCGCAGGAATTAGTTCCGAACAAGAACAAGTAATTTGTAAATTGAAAGAGACAGTAGAGGCACAAAAAAAAGCTGGTAAAAAATTGGTATTTTTGCCACTAATAGGAAATGTGATAGAGAATAGAGAATTTGCCTTTACCCCCAAGTTATCTTCTAATATATCTTATACAATTCTAGGAGTATGTGATGATAATTGTACTGACCTAAATTTAACTCTTAAAAATGAAAAAGGAGAGAAAATAACTGGTGATGAAAAAGAAAATGGTATTCCGGTAATTTCTTTTACTCCCACTGAAGATAATAAATACAAAATAACTGCACAACCAGATAAATGTACAACTGGAAAATGTGCATTTGGTATGGTTTTATTTGTGCCTAAAAGTGCTGATTTAAAAGTAGCATCTAACGTACCAGAGAAAATATCTCTCTTTGAGTCTTGCCAGAATAAACAGGAGAAAAAAGAGCAGAAAACTGAAGATAAGCCAGAAAAAGTAGAGGAGAAAAGCAAGGATAAAGTGGAAGAAATAGACGATTAGTTGAGGGTAAGCATTTCCTGGATCATGCTGCGCAAACAGCCATCAGCTATCAGAAGAGTCCTTCTAGTTTTTGATAAAAGCTTTAGCAAGCATTCAGCCGTCAGCTATCAGAAGAGTGCTTTGAGTGAGTGATAAAAGCTTTATTAATTGAGCTAGACAAATTTTAGTATAAAGTCTATATTCACTTAAAACCTATCTTTAAATATAGGGTATTATTACTATTAAAAACTCCGACCAACGAGGCTAGCTGATGGCTAATAGCTGAATGCTTACAAACTTTATTCTTCAAAATTAAATTTGAGTAAAAAAGCTAGTTTTCAAGTCTATATTAATTTCAACCTCCTCTTTAAGGTTGAAAAGGTCAAAGTTTGATAGCTAAAAGCTGAATGCTTACAGTTGAGGAAAAAGAATTATTCCTATGAAAATCCTAAATTCACTCTAGTTCAACCAAAACTATGTAAGTATTTAGCTTTTAGTTACTAACCCATTGCGGGGTGACGCGACCCAATTATTTTGAGAAATTTATTGTAAATACTGTTAGTTTTATGGTAAATTAAAAAATTATCCTGTATCAGTATTAACTCGTAAAAGTAAACAAATAATTGATAAGTGCATAAACAAAATTAATTACACATTCTATTGATTCTCTGTTATCCTTTTCCTGTTCCTTGTTCCTTGTTCCCTCTCTCAACTAGGAAATTAATTTTGCATAACTACTGATTAATAAGAATGTTTTGAATATTATCTTATTCTAAATTAAGATAAACTTTGATGATTCCGACTAAGAAATGCCAGAGCAGATGTCATTAATTTATATATCAATAAAACAGTACATACTTCGGCAAAAAGCCAGGCTGAGAAAATTGCTTAATAGTATAGGTATCAGAAGAAAAATTGGTCTGAGCTATGCTATGGCAATTAGTATTGCTACGGTAGGAATCTTGATGGGGTGTATACTTGAGTTAACTTATAAACATCAAGTTAGAATACAAATAGAACAGGCTCAAGAACAATTAGATTTACTTACAAATCTAACTAAAAAAGTCTTAAAAATTAGTATCAGCCCAAAAGATTTACCTAGTTTAATCAATACAAATAACCGGACAGTTTTAGAAAAAAAAATATCCCTAGAATTATCTAATTTTTATGAAGTTAGTGCAATTTTTAAACAACTAGAATCAATCCTAAAAATTGCCAGCCCAAATGTTAGTAAAAACACAGATAATCTTCTGTTTCAAGAATTTATCCAAACTTATTTTAATCCCATAAATATTCATATTCAGCAATTAGAAAGTTTAATTCAAAAAATTAAACAGACACCTCCTCCAACCAAATTAGAAACTGCATCACTAAGTAAAATTACTAATAGTGAAGTTGCCATAAAACTAGAAAAATTATCACAAGATTCACAACAATTAGTCATAGTAACTAATCAGAGAATAGAACAAGGATTTAAAGATTATCAAAAAGTAGAAACATTAAAAACACAAATATTAATAATTAGTCTATTACTTTCAGTATTGGCAGCAATAATATTTTCTATTTATACTAGCAAATTGATTACAAGTCCCTTAAAACAAATAACCGAAGTTGCCGAAAAAGTTACACAAGAAGCTAACTTTGAACTCCAACTTCCGATAACCACAGATGATGAAATAGGAGAATTAACAGTATCTCTAAATCAATTAATTTGTAAAGTCGCAGAATATACAGAGCAACTCCAGGAATCTAAACTCAAAGCAGAAACTGCCAACCTTTCCAAAAGTGCTTTTCTAGCGACCATGAGTCACGAACTGCGTACACCTTTAAATGCAATTATTGGATATAGCGATCTTCTTTGTGAAAATGCTGTGGAAGAAGGATATGATGATTTAATGCCAGATTTAGAAAAAATTAAGCGATCAGCTAAACATCTCCTAGAAATGATTAGTGATATTTTAGATATTTCCAAAATAGAAGCAGGTCAAGTTACTTTATATTTAGAAAGTATTGATGTTAATAAATTAGTTCAAGATGTAGTTTGTACATCTCAAAATCTTATTGAAAAAAACAGCAATAAGTTTGAATTAGTTTTAGGAGAAAATTTAGGTGATATATATGCAGATATGCCAAAAGTAAGACAGGTATTGATAAATTTGCTTGGTAATGCGGCGAAGTTCACACAAAATGGTCTAGTTACACTCAGTGTGGAAAAGGTTAAAAATAAGAGGGTAAGAAGTAATCAAAATTTAGGATTATTAAATCAAGAAAATTACATAGTTTTTCGGGTTATTGATACTGGTATTGGTATGAAAGAGGAACAGTTACAACAGATTTTTAAACCTTTTATTCAAGCTGATGCTTCTACTACTCGTAAGTATGGTGGTACTGGTTTGGGATTAGCAATAAGTAAACGTTTATGTGAGAGAATGGGAGCAGAAATTTATGTTCAAAGTATAGTTGGAAAAGGTTCTACATTTACTGTTTTATTTCCGGAAAGAGTAATTATGTAGAATGAAGGAAGAAGGAAGCAGAAATTAAGGGTTTATTGATCTAGGAGATAACCTTTAATAGTTGAACATAGTCAATATTAAGCTTTTACCAAAAAACGAGGGTATGTGCCTCCCCTGGTTCGGGGATGAAAAAATATTTAACTCAGTATTTCAAGCCTCCGATTAAAGTCGGAGGTTCCCTCTCTACTGATAACTGAAATGACAGGCTCCTATAAAAACAAATATGATATAATGCCAAGGGAGAAATAAATAAAAATAAGTATGCAAAACTTCCCTATTTCCAGAATTACTGTTAACTGAAATTACCATGATTTGGTTTAGACAAAATTCTATAACAATCTGATTTGATTCATGTCAAAAACTTAGTTGCTTTTAGGGAACAGGAAACAGTTGGGAGTAGGGTTTTTTTCTACTACAATTTATTCAGAGATACAAGTTAAAATTAGAGTCAGCATTTAGTAGAATTAAGAATTAAAAATCGATGGAGAATTATGAAAATCTCCCTACTTCAAAAGTTACTGATAACTGATAACTGAATAGTGAATACCCAATAAAAAAAACGGTTTTTTCTACTACAATTTATTTATAGATACAAGTTAAAATTAAAGTAAGCATTTAGCAGTCAGCTATTAGCTTTATTACCTTGAGAATAAGCTCATCTTTCTTGTGCTTTAATTCTCTGGTTGGTTAAAAATTTAGTATAAAACGAATAGTTACTTCATTTGTTAAAAAGCTGACACCTGAGGTGCTAATAGCTAAATTCTTACAAATTAAACAAAAATATAATATTATAGTAAACGCCTTGGCGGTTAGGACATGGACAGATGATAAATCTTAGACCACGGAAATACTTTTCCAACTGCTCCCTGTTCCCTCTTCCCTACTATAGACAAAAAATAAAAAATCATGCAACCAAATAACCCTAATCAATTTACAGAAAAAGCTTGGGAAACAATATCCCGTACCCCTGACCTCGCTAAAACTGCCCAACATCAACAAATTGAAAGCGAACATTTAATGAAAGCTCTATTAGAACAAAATGGACTAGCAACCAGTCTATTTAACAAAACAGGGATTTCACCTGCCAAAATACAAGAATACACAGACACCTTTATCAACCGTCAACCTAAAGTGAAAAATACACCCAATAATATTTACTTAGGTCGCAGTTTAGATACTTTATTCGATAATGCCGAAAAATATCGCCAAGAATATACAGACGAATACATCTCCATCGAACATCTGCTCCTCGCTTACCTGAAAGATGATCGCTTTGGGAAAAAACTCTATCAAGAATTTAAACTAGATGAAACCAAACTTAAAGAAACAATTTCCCAAATTAGAGGTAATCATAAAGTAACAGATAAAAATCCAGAAGGCAAATATGAAGCACTCGAAAAATACGGTCGCGACTTGACAGAAGCTGCTCGTCAAGGTAAACTCGATCCCGTTATTGGACGGGATGACGAAATTCGACGGACTATTCAAATACTTAGTCGTCGGACTAAAAATAATCCAGTCTTAATGGGTGAACCTGGAGTCGGAAAAACAGCGATCGCTGAAGGACTCGCCCAACGGATACTCGCTGGAGATGTTCCCCAGTCTTTGAAAGAAAGGCAACTCATCGGTCTCGATATGGGTGCATTGATTGCTGGTGCGAAATTTAGAGGAGAATTTGAAGAACGTCTGAAAGCTGTTCTCAAAGAAGTTACTGACTCAGATGGCAAAATCATTTTATTTATAGATGAAATTCATACTGTTGTCGGAGCAGGTGCAACTCAAGGTGCAATGGATGCAGGAAATTTGCTCAAACCAATGTTGGCTAGAGGTGAACTCAGATGTATCGGGGCGACAACTTTGGATGAGTACCGCAAATATATTGAAAAAGATGCTGCCTTAGAACGTCGTTTTCAACAAGTTTATGTCGATCAACCTAGCGTAGAAGATACGATCTCAATTTTACGAGGTCTCAAAGAACGGTATGAAGTACATCATGGTGTGAAAATTTCCGATAGTGCTTTAGTTGCTGCTGCTACTTTGTCTACTCGATATATTAGCGATCGCTTTCTTCCAGATAAGGCGATCGACTTAGTAGATGAAGCTGCTGCTAAATTGAAAATGGAAATTACTTCTAAACCAGAGGAACTAGATGAAATTGACCGCAAAATTCTCCAACTAGAAATGGAGAAATTATCACTGCAAAAAGAAAGTGATGCTGCTTCCCAAGAAAGGTTAGAGAGATTAGAAAAAGATTTAGCAAATTTGAAAGAAGGGCAACACGCTCTCAATGCTCAGTGGGAAGCAGAAAAAGGTATCATTGGCAAAATACAGACTTTCAAAGAAGAAATTGATAAAGTCAATATTGAGATTCAGCAAGCAGAACGAAATTATGACCTCAACCGTGCTGCTGAGTTGAAATATGGTAAACTGATTAATTTACAGAAACGGGTAGCGGAAGCGGAAGCAAAATTGGAAGCAACTCAAACTAGCGGTCAAACTTTATTGCGTGAGGAGGTGACAGAAGCTGATATTGCTGAAACTATTTCTAAGTGGACTGGTATTCCGATGAGCAAGTTAGTGGAGTCAGAAAAAGAAAAACTGCTGCATCTGGAAGCAGAGTTGCATCAGCGAGTTGTTGGTCAAAATGAAGCGGTGAGTGCTGTTTCAGATGCTATTCAGCGATCACGTGCAGGTTTAGCAGACCCCAACCGTCCGGTTGCTAGTTTTATTTTCCTCGGTCCGACTGGTGTGGGAAAAACAGAGTTAGGAAAAGCATTGGCAGCATATTTATTTGATACCGAAGATGCGATGGTGCGGATAGATATGTCTGAGTACATGGAAAAACATTCTGTGTCTCGTTTAATAGGTGCGCCTCCTGGATATGTGGGTTATGATGAGGGAGGTCAGTTAACTGAAGCTATTCGTCGTCGTCCGTATGCAGTAATTTTGTTTGATGAAATTGAAAAAGCGCACCCCGATGTGTTTAATATTATGTTGCAAATATTGGATGATGGGCGAGTTACTGATGCTCAAGGACACACGGTTGATTTTAAGAATAGTGTGATTATTATGACGAGTAATATTGGTTCTCAGTATATTTTGGATGTCAGTAATGACTATGAGCAAATGCAGCGTCGGGTGATGGATGCTTTGCGTGGTGCTTTCCGTCCAGAGTTTCTGAACCGCATTGATGAAACGATTATTTTTCATGGGTTACAGAAAGAGCAGTTACGAGAAATTGTGCGGTTGCAAGTTGTGCGTTTAGAGAAACGGTTAGCTGAACGGAAGATGTCATTGAAACTTGGTGATGCTGCTGTTAATTTTTTGGTAGATGCGGGGTTCGATCCGGTGTATGGTGCGAGACCGTTAAAACGGGCAATTCAGCGGGAGTTGGAAACGCAAATTGCTAAGAGTATTTTGCGGAGTGAGTTTAGTGAAGGTGATACTATTTTTGTGGATGTGGAAAATGAGCGACTTTCGTTGAAGAGGTTGGGTGTAGATTTGGTGAAAGTTAAGTAGAAGTGTGGGAAGTAATTTCAGTTATCAGTTATCAGTATTTCTTGGAATAAGGAGGCTTGAAATCAGGAATATTTTCTTTTTTTATCTCCTTAAAAAGGTAGACTTCAGACCACAATTTTTAGGTAAAAAAACAGAGACAATAAATAATTGAGGAGGTAACATGATGTGATTAAAGTTTATTTAGATACCAGTGTTTATAATCGTCTCTATCATGATCAAAGTCAGATAAACATTTTTTTAGAAATGCAAGCCACAATTAGTATTTTGAATCTAATTGAAACCCAAAAAATTCAATCAGTTAATTCATTTGTCCTGGAATATGAAAACCAAAAACATCCTATACCAGAACAGCGAAATGCAGTTAATGAGCATCTGAAAAAATCTAATTTTAAGCAACTGGTTAATGAATCAATTAAAAACAGAGCGAATCAACTAGAAATAGAAGGAATTAAACCAATTGATGCTCTTCATGTTGCTTGTTTTGAAGCCTCAAACTGTAATTATTTTCTTACTTGTGATCAACGTTTACTTAATCGTTGTAAATCTTTATCCATTCAACCTATCAACCCCATTGATTTTGTTAAGGAGTTAGACAATGAAAGTTAATATTGATAATGATTATGAAATTGTGCAAGAAGTTTTCCAGATTTTGCTCTAAAATTTAGAAACTTCTAAGGTGATGAGATTTTGGTCTATTTGTAAGTTGGGTAACGGTGATTATTTAAACTTAAAAGATAAATTATTTGCTGGAGAAACTGTTGATAGTTTGTATCAAAAAATTAAGGTTTTTCATCTTGAAAAACTAGCTAATGAAGAAGCTAATAATGGTTAAAATATATCAATATGTGTAATATAGAATCCGGTTGAATAATCGTCATTGCGACTGGAATATAATTATCCGGATTTTATATAGAACCCATTAGACATCTCCAAAAGTAAAAAATCAAATCAATTCTTTCTTCCTGTTCCGTTATCAAAATAATATGGGTCTAAAACCCCACCTTTTAAGGGGGATAAAAAAAGAACATATTCCTTATTTCAAGCCTCTGACTTCGGGTAGAGGTACTGATAACTGATAACTGATAACTGAAATAACTAAGGTAATATTATTATGTTAGAAGAAGTGTTTAATTTAGCTAAACAACTTCCTGTTTCTGAACAAATTAGTTTAATTTAAAAAATGATAGTTGAACTTAGGAAAAATAAATCTGCTCGATATTCTTTAATGTCTATAGAAAATTTACAATCGGGATTTGCTAAAGATTTAGCAGAGACAGGATATAAATCAAGAGAGGATATAGTGAATTTAGTACGAGAAGTAAGACAGGAAATTTCACAATCAAGTCACTAACTTTATTAAATTTTATAATACTTTTAAATTAAAAAAATGACTATTTCTCCAACTCGTATATTTTTCGACAGTAATGTTTATATTATACGTCAAAAAAATCATTGGGATTTGATAAATAAAATATTGCGATCGCATACTAATATTAGGCTGCATTAATGAAGCATAATTTCAAAATATTCCAGGTAATAGAGTTATCTAAAAATGAATTCATTTATTAGCCAAGGATTTCAATCATTGGCGTGTCATCAGCTTGTTTGTAGGATTTTTTTTACTTGAAGGACGTCAGTTTTTCCTTGTACACGAACTTTTGTTCTTGTTGTTTAGATTAACAGTTTATGTCACAGTAAAAGTTTAAATTTTCAAGAAAATTTAGTTGATAAATCAAGGACTTATCTATAAGTATGAAAAATTCCCCAAGTAGCAAAACTAAAGCACAAATTTGGGTAGTAGAAAATAATAATTTTGTTACTCGTTCGGATCAATTAGCAACAGAAGAACCTTTAGAAATTCGTTTGACTTTTCCCAAAAAAATTATAGCAGTGACAATGCGAACTCCAGGAGCTGATTTCGATTTGGCTGCGGGATTTCTCTATAGTGAAGGAGTTATTAAAAATCGAGAAGATATTGCTAAAATGAGTTATTGTGTAGACCCAGAAATTGATGGAGAACAACAAAAAAATATTATTAATGTCACTCTTAATTCCAAATTAAACCTCAATCTTAAAAGCCTAGAAAGACATTTTTTTACAACTAGCGCTTGTGGAGTTTGTGGCAAAGCGAGCATCGAATCTTTGCAAATAAAAGGATATTCATCTATTCTTTTAGGATTAGAAGTTTCTGCGGAAATTATTTATAGTTTGCCTGAAAAATTAAGGACTGCTCAAGGTGTGTTTAAATCTACAGGAGGTTTACACGCTGCTGGTTTATTTAATGCTCAAGGAGAACTGTTGAAGTTACGGGAAGATGTGGGGAGACATAATGCTTTAGATAAATTAATTGGTTCCGAATTTTTAGCAGGTCAATTACCTTTAAATAATCTGATTGTTATGGTCAGCGGACGGTCGAGTTTTGAGATTTTACAAAAGTGTATTACTGTAGGAGTGCCCATAGTTTGTGCTGTTTCTGCTCCTAGTAGTTTAGCAGTGGAAATAGCCAAAGAATTTAATATTACTTTAGTCGGATTTTTGCGTGGCAAAAAGTTTAATATTTATTCTGGGGTAGAAAGAATAATTAATAATTAATAGTTAATAATTAATAATTTAAGATACATCTATTTTTATTTTTATCTTATTTTCTATTCCCTGTTACTTTTTTACTGTTCTCTAGAACCTAGAATAATGAATAATTGATAATTATTAATTGATAATAAGAACTACAGGAGATTTCGAGGAAATGATGTAGAAAGTGAATAGTGAAAGTTTTGTAGTGCAGTTATCTTGCTCGCGATAGGTGTAGCTTATAATAGTAGAAAATGCTGTATCTCTAATTATCACAGGACTTACACACACAAAGGCGAAGAAACCGGGTTTATGGCTTTAATATTGTTGCTCAAAATACTAAATTTTCGTAAAGAAACCCGGTTTCTGCGTAAGTGCTATATCTCTAATTATCAATTAACTAGGTAAATATAAAAAAACTTAACTATATTAAAGTTTGTAAACTAACTCCAAGCTTGTGCAAAAAGTTAAGTTGATGTTTATTTACATTCTGTTACAAAGAGATAAATTTTAACGCTTATCTGCTTATCTATTAGGAATTATCCATTGATAATTTGAGTATGCTTTATAATAGTAGAAAGTATTGTATAGAAATGTGCCCTGACATATTTACACATTATTTTTTTGTAAACCTTTTCTAAACTCCACTTTGAGCTAGAAATTGTAAATACCTGAGCGCTCATTACTATATCTCTAATTATCCATTATTAATTATTGATTATCCATTAAATAATATGAAATCTGACAATTTAAACAGCAAAAATAAAACTACAATAATTAAAAATCTCCAAACAACAAAAGTAGTTGATGGTGACACAATCAAAGTCTTATTAAATGATAAACGAGAATCTATTCGACTCCATTATGTTGATACCGAAGAGAGCTATTCTGAATATACTAAACCTGTTACAGACATGGGAAAACAATCAACAGAAATGGCAATCAAATATTTCACATTACCTAACGGTGAACTTGCCGAAGTTGATATTGAATTTGAGGCAGATGACCCTCTAGAAAAATGTTTAGAAAAATATCGTGACCATCAAGGTCGCCTCATAACTTATGTACATAAAAATGGCGAAAATTTTAATATCAAACTAATTAAAGAAGGGTGGAGTCCCTACTTTATTAAATATGGATATTCCCAACTATATCATCAAGAAATGATGGTAGCAGAAATGGAAGCTCAAGCAAATAATCTTGGTATTTGGAATCCCGAAATAAGTCAAAGAAAACCTAAAAGAAATTATAGTTTACTCCTACCTTGGTGGGCATTAAGAGCTGGCATTGTCGAAAATTATCGTACTTATGGAATAGCCGTAGGAGTCTTAGATGTGAGATTAGATTTTCCCAAAATTTTAGCCGCAGCAGAAGCAGGAGAATATATTACAGTTTTCTTTGATTTACAAGGAGGAATTAATAGGAGGTTCGATAATGGTGCTTTAGTTTATGATGGTACTAGAAACCATCAATTAAAACTATGGATTCCTGATATTAATAGTGCCGAAATCAAGCCATTATTACAGCTATTAAAAAATCGTTATTTTGGTTTAGGTAGAGGATATGTTTATATTACTGGGCAAGTGAATATGTATCGAGATAAACCAGAAATTATCCTTTCTGATATTAAACAATTATCTGATTTTCCTCCCTATAGGTAAATTAAACCTTTATGATACACAGGAGTTACCCATGAACGCTATTGGTAGTGCATAGTTTCATCTAAAAATGTGCATTAGGAAGACACACCGTAGGGGCGGTTTTTATAAGTGAGTTAACGCGTTTTCCAAGTAACTTAGATAAACCCGCCCCATCAGATATGAGCCGTGTCTCAGGGGCGGGTTTATGTAAATCCTAGAAAGAGATAAAAATTTCCATATCAACCCGCCCCTACTCCATGCACCATTTTATATGAAACACTCCAGTAGGGTGTGTTTTCCGCGCTTGAGCGGACATGAAAAGCTACGCGACATAAATGCGCTCGCATTCCAAAGGAAAAAGCGTATCTCGGAACGGACTAATACTCTACATATAGTGCCTTTCCTTAAGTCCTGATACAGACATTTTGACTGCGATCGCATAAACCGTTAGATGTTCTACCATATTAATACGGTAGTTTTCTAGAGCCAACAGAGCAGATTCGATATCACCCCTGATATTGAGTTAATATTTCTACCCCTGTTTCTGTCACTGCTACAGTATGCTCAAACTGTGCTGATAGTTTACGATCCTTAGTGAGAGCAGTCCAACCATCATCAAGCATCACTGCTTCGTGAGTCCCTTCATTAATCATGGGTTCAATAGTAAACACCATTCCAGTGCGCAACTTTTTCCCTTTTCCTCTAGTGCCATAATGAGGAATTTGTGGAGGAGTATGGAAAATATTACTGACACCATGACCAACAAAATCTCTAACTACAGAAAAACCTTGTGCTTCAGCATACTCTTGAATAGCAGCTCCAATATCACCAATTTTATTTCCTGGTTTAACTTCAGCAATGCCTAAATACATACATTTTTCTGTAACTTCAACTAATTTTTTTGCTACTGGAGAAGGTTCACCAACGAAAAAAGTTTTAGAAGTATCTCCATGATAACCATCAACAATTGGTGTGACATCAATATTAATAATATCTCCTTCTTTTAAGACTTCTTTCTCATTAGGAATACCGTGGCAAATAACTTCATTAATACTGGTACAAATAGACTTAGGAAAACCATGATAATTAAGAGGGGCACTACGAGCGCCATGATCTTGTGTCCAACTTTCTGCTGCCTCATCTAATTCCAAAGTAGTGACTCCTGGCTTGACAAGGGGTTCAAGATAATGTAATAATTCTGCTGCTAAACGTCCGGCTCGACGCATTTTTTCTATTTCTCTTTTCGATAATAAAACGATAGTTTCAGTTGCCATTGCTTCTTTTGCCATTGCTTCTTAAATTAAGATTAGACCTATAACGTTAATAACTCTAGCTTACTTTACCATACTTTAGATTTTATCTAAAATATTTTCTTTTTTTTAGGTATGGAGGGAACACAGAAGGTGGGAACAGGGAACAGGTGGGAGTTGGAGTTTTTGATTTTTTACAACCTATTATATGATGGCTATAGAGTGGAATTTTGATAATTCTTTTATTAAAGAATAAACGCGGGTATAATAAGTTTTTTTTTTGCTAATTATTAGTATTGAATAATAATTTATTTATGGAAATTTATGAAATATTTTAAATATATATAGGTATGGAGGGAACACAGAAGGTGGGAACAGGGAACAGGTGTGAGTTAGAATTTTTTGATTTACTTTTTTATTGATTATAAGTTATTAGTTGATATGTTGATATAATAGAAAAAGTTCAATTATATATAATTAAATTGTGTAGCCCTAAGCAAATATGTTAGGACATTCTTTTTTTGGTTTTTCCCTATTTCATCAAAACCTAAATTTATTTTCCTAATCAAAAGGTTTAGTGTCAGCATTCAGCCATCAGCATTCAACTATAAGCAATTAATTATTAACTCCATAAATATTTATCAGGAGGAATTAGTTTCCCAGAAAAAATATAAATAAAAAGATTGTCAATCAGCTAACCTTAGTAAATTATTACGTTGAAAAGCTGTTAACAAAGTTCTTCCGCAGGAGGCTAGCTAAAAGTTAATAGCTGTTTGCACAACATTCCGCAGGAAATGCTTATGGTTTAGTGCTATAAATATTGATATTTTCTATGCAACAACCAATTGGTATTGATTTATTTGCAGGTGCAGGAGGTATGACTCTTGGTTTTGAACAAGCAGGATTTGATATACCTATTTCTGTAGAATTAGACCCTATTCACTGTGCTATTCACAAGTTTAATTTTCCTTTTTGGTCGATATTATGTCGAAATATTGTCGAGCTAACAGGAAGTGAAATTAGAGAGAGACTAAATAATCCTAATAGAGAAATTGATGTAATTTTTGGGGGTCCTCCATGTCAGGGATTTTCTCTGATGGGAAAACGTGCTTTAGACGATCCGCGCAATGCACTTATGTCTCATTTTTTGCGCATAGTTTTGGAATTAAAACCCAAATATTTTGTTATGGAAAATGTTAAAGGTTTAACTGCAGGAAAACACAAATTTTTCCTAGAGGAAGTCATCGATCAATTCTCTAAAAATGGTTATCAAATACAAGAACCTTATCAAGTTTTAAATGCTGCTAATTATGGTGTGCCCCAACATCGGGAAAGATTATTTTTGTTAGGATGTAAAAATGGTTTAACACTGCCAAATTATCCCGAAATTAAAACAGATAAAAAATTAGAAAACTATATCACTGTCTGGGATGCAATAGGAGATTTACCAGAAGTAGAAAATTATCCAGAATTATTAGATAGAGATTGGGTAAAAGCAGGAAATGATTATCTAGAACCAAGTCAATATGCTAAAAAACTGCGTGGAATTGATTATTTTAACAATGATTATTCTTATAAACGTGAATACGACCAGACAATATTAACTTCTAGTTTACGGACAAAACATACAGAAAAATCAATAGCCAGATTTAACGCTACAGAACCAGGAAAAATTGAATCGGTAAGTCGCTTTTATAGACTTAATCCTGATAGTATTTGTAATACCCTGAGAGCAGGAACTCCAAGTAGTAGAGGTTCATATACTTCTCCTAGACCAATACATCCATTTACACCCAGATGTATCACAGTTAGAGAAGCAGCAAGACTACATTCATATCCTGATTGGTTTAGATTTCATGTCACAAAATGGCATGGTTTTAGACAAGTTGGTAATTCAGTTCCACCATTATTAGCAAAAGCAGTTGCTGAAGAAATTATTCATGCTTTAAATATTAAGTCACTTAAATCGAAAAGGAAAAAATATAAGTTAGAAAAATTAGAAAATTTAGAGGTTAATATGTCTATAGCTGCCGATCTATATGGTGTTGATCGGCATACTATTGCACCAAGAAATTGAAAAGACTGTATCTAGCAACATTTGATCGTAGGGGTTTGGTTTCCCAACCCAAACAAAAAAGGGATTTGGTTTATAAATCCCTACAGTTTTTTTCACATGATCAGGACTTACCCAGCAATTATTAATTATTAAACTTCGCTTTCTTCTGAATCAGATTTTACGGAGTCTACATCTATTACTGGTTGAGATTTTACCCCATCAATTTTTTCCTTAGCTTCCGTGGTTAGTTGTTTCATTTTGGTAGTAAATTTCTCCGTATTTGTCTGAATTTTCCTATTTATTTCATTAGTTTGAAAATCTTCTACTTTTTCTTGAGCTTGTTTTTTGACTATTTCAGCTTTTTCTTGAGCTTGTTTTTTCACTTCTATAGCCTTTTCTTGAATTCCTGAAGCTAATTTTTTAGCTTCACTTCGGGCGATATCAATATGTTCTCTAGTCTTGACTAAATCTTCTTGGAGAAAGTTCTGAAATAAACCTAATTTTTTAGCAACTCCTTCAGTATAACACTCAGGATTTTCTACAGCACTATTCACCACTATTACTCGTTTTTTACCAGTGCTAGAAATTACTTCTGGAGCTAGTAAATAAATACCATCTAAAACACCTTGCCAACCATTAGATTTAAACAAATAATGAACTACCGCACCTGTTTTAATATTGAGAATATATTCCACAATAGAACCTACTTTTTCCCCAGTATCAGTCAAAACTTCATTACCAATAATATTGATAGTATTATTCTCTTTTTCCCAATTATCTGGTTGTGGTTTGTCATTAACTAGAATAGCATCAGTACCTATAGTTTCAATTTGCGTCCAAGCAAAATATTTTTTTTGTTTACCTAAGAAACCAGACTGACAAATAAAACCTATAACTTGATGAGATTGAGGATCAAGGCATAATTCTTTGATATAACCTTGCTCTTCAACTGTTTCACGGTCAAGCACTAATCTTTTGAGAAGTTGACTATGCTTGATTAATTCTGATATTTCATTCATAACTTGATTCCTAATACAGAGTTTTGATAATATTTTAGTTGAAAATGTTACAATTTATGGAAAGATTATTTCTGACCAAAAAATAAGGTCTCAACCCTCTGGCAACAGTTGTGGGATACTGATAACTGAATTAATCTTTTTTCCAAAATCAGACGATTCATTAAACAAATTATTAAAATGTTGTATCTTCGAGAAAGTCTGGTTCTCGAGATTCCCGATTCAATACTTCTTTTAATAACTCAGTTTCAAATTTATCTAAACCATTTTGATAATTGTGCTTTTGTTTAAAATTAACCTCCTTTGATTGATCATCTAGATATATAGCAATTTTGGGTCCAGTAGGAGCTAAATTAACGATCAACCCATTAACGACTTTAACTTTCTTAATAGGTTTACCATTAATATATGTACCATTGCTACCTAAATTAATAATTTCCCAACCACTATGATTAGTTTTTAATTCCAGATGATGACGAGAAACTACAGAACTATAAATAACCACATCATTATCTGGGGAACGCCCAATTTTAATAACAGGTTGATCATCAAAAGTCCAACTTTTGATTGGCATAGATTGAAGTGGGTGTAGCAGTATTAGTTTCATCACTTTTGCTATTTAATATTTTGAGTAGAGCACCTAAGACCATTGTAGTTTATTTAAAACTTACTGAGTAGAGAAAGTCGGAAGTCTCGGAAGTGTGAAGAGTGTGGAGAGTATGGGAAGAAAGAGACAGCAAGAGGAATAATTGTTCCTTTATTTTTTTACCCTTGGTTTCCCTAAAATCCTAATTTTTTGGTAGTTATATTTGTAAAATTTGCACTTTTTCGCTATTGAAAAAAGAGATAACCTTTATCCGTAAGGACTTTAAAGTAGTAAGATTTGTGTACACAAATAAAATAGGATTGCTATATTAAAATTTTTTATATTAGAAAAAACAAAACTTGTAAATTAATGGGTTTAATGCCCATTAATTTACTGGCAATTGATCTCACACCATAATCTTTGATTTAGTCTTCAGCATCTTGACATTCTAACTAAACTTGAGCTAAGAAACTTGAAATAGGAATGAAACTAAATCTCCTTTACCTAAAGATATCCGATCACCTGGCCTTAGCTTATGTCTATTTCCTTTGGTCAAAGGAGTATTGTTAACATAAGTACCATTAGAACTACCAGTATCTTCAAGATAATAAGCATCTGCTTCTACTCTAATATCAGCATGACTACGAGAAACTACTTCAGAGTCAGGAAACCCTGAGACATCAATATCTGGTGGTACTTTGTCATTAGGTTTACCAATATGAATCACAGATAAATTAACTGGCAACTCAATGCTTGTATCTGTTCTGATATGAAGCAACTGAGCAGATTGTTGTTGCAACTGGGTCTTTGCTGGAACTACTATTCCTCCATTGGGAGATGGAGAACTTACTGCTGGGGTAGCAACAGGTGTACTAACGGCATTGATATTTGGTAACGGTTCCTGTTCTACAACAGGAGCTGGAGTATTAGGATTGCTAGACTTTTCTAAGTTGATTTCACTAGACACCAAAGGTTCTGGTGCCACTAATGGTTCTGGTACATCTAGGTTAGGTATATCTACTGAAGGTACATCTATATCTGGTGCAGATGCAGGTGATACTACAGTTGGGATCACTGCTGGATTTGCTGGAGATGAAACTTGACTTTCCTCTGTCTCTGTACTAGCACTACCTTTTAGATCAAAACCGCATTGACCACAAAAGGCAGCGTCAGTTTGAACTATTGCTGCACAGTGAGGACAATTTGTAGTTACTGGTAAGGGAGTATAGCAAGCTTCACATTGGGTTGCTCCATCAGGGTTCTGATGATTGCAATTAGGACAAACAATCATTTATCTTCTCCTTACTATCAGTTATTTCAGTTATCAACTAGCCTCCTGGGTCGGAACTGCCTCTTGCAGAGGAGCTTTCCTACGGAATGCTACGCAAGCGCTAACATTAACAGTATCTTCTATTTGAGTAAGAGACTGGAAATATTGAGGTTTACTTTATTACTCATAGGACTAAACCCATGAACGCTATTGGTAGGGTGCGTTTTCCGCCCTTGAGCGGACATGTTTGCTTAGCAGTCCCTATACGATAACGCTACGGGACATGAATGCGCTCACATTCCCTATACGAAAAAGCGGAGCATAACGCACCAATACCCTATATATAGTACCTTTGCGTAAGTTCTGACTCAAATATTTATACCAGTTAATAACCATTGTAGTTCTCCTTGGGGTTGGATTAGGCGACTGGGATAATTCATATCATCAGCTTTTTCTGCAAATACCTGGTCTAATGCAGCTTGTTTATCTGCACCAGCTACTAGAAATATAACGCAACGGGCTTGATTAATTAACGGAACTGTGAAAGTTAATCGGGGTTGGCCATCTTTATTGCCGACGCTAATTAGGCGATCGCTTACTTTCAAGGCATTTGTATAGGGAAAAAGGGAGGCTGTATGACCATCCCCTCCCATTCCGAGTAAAATCAAATCCAAGCTGGGAAACTCCCCTGTCGGGACTTGAAAAAATTCCCGCAAATGAGCATCATGGTTTGAGGCATCAATTTCCGGGTCTCCCGCTCCTGTTGCCATCGGATGAATATTGGTTGGTGGTATGGCTACTCCATCTAGCCAAGCTTCCCTGGCCATTTTTTGATTACTATCTGGGTGGTCAGGAGCTACATAACGTTCATCGCCCCAAAAAACATGAATTTTGTCCCAAGCTAAATTTTGAGTGGCTATGGACTTATAAAGTGGTTTTGGAGTATTTCCACCAGCTAAAGCTATGGTACATTGGCCACGCTCTGCGATCGCCTGTTGAATTTTCCCCAAGCAAATGTCCAGAGCTTCTTCAATCAACTGTTCTTTGTTTTCTAGTAACTTAACCTGTTTGTTCATTTGATTTGTGTTACAATTTAGATTATTTATACCCAATCAAGAGAGTTATTCTTTCTCCAGTTAGGTATCGAAACTATACTAAGGCAATCTGTCTTTAGACCTTCGTTTATTTTGTTACACTAATTTGCTAGCTAAATGTATTTTATTTATAGTAATTTAAAGAGTGATACAGCAATTTAGAGGATAGTTAAGTACAAATACTAAAGATAAAACCTTTGTAACACAGCCTTCTAAGCTGTCTTATGTGTGGTTTATTGACAGGACTTACTCAAAGGCACTATTATAGATAGATAAATAGAACCCCTAACCGTATCTTTGCACGCGGTGTAGATTTTTGGCAAAGGAGACAGGAGCCAAACCACCCCTAACCCCAACCCTGGAGGGGAACTCAGGAGATAGATAAATAGAATAGGGAAAGAAAAATAGTCCCATATTCACCATCTCCTCATCTCCCCAGCTAATTTTATAGATCCGGTTAGGGGTTATATATAGCATGTCGGTGCGTTACACTATCGCTTTTTCGTATAGGGACTGCGATCGCATTCATGTCACAGAGCGTTATCGTATAGGGACTGCGATCGCATTCATCTCCGCTCAAGGGCGGAAAACACACCCTACTAACAGGGTTCATGGCTTTAGTTTTGACTGATATGAAATGTGCTGTAAATTTAGTATTAATTAATTTGTTAACTTTGGTTTGGGTTTGAATAACTTCTGAATATTCAACTGAATTTTCATGTTACTAAGAAAAAATCATATTTATCTCTGAATATTGACCTAAATAGAATTGTCAAATATCTTCAGAAGAGAAATTTATAGCTTAGGTTAGAGCGGGAAATTTACGGTAGTTTTTTGATATTCTAGTTGTTTCAAATTAACCAGTAATTTTCAAATAATTATATTCATTTAATTTAGTAGTATAATAATATTATTTACAGCAATTTCAGAGTTAGTGGGGTACAAAATAAAGTCTGGAAGTAAGTTCTAATATATGGTAACACAACCATCCTGGTTGTTACAGCCGGAAAGTAAGTTCTAAGATATGCTAACACAACCATCCTGGTTGTTACAGCCGGAAAGTAAGTTCTAATATATGGTAACACAACCATCCTGGTTGTTACAGCCGGAAAGTAAGTTCTAATATATGGTAACACAACCATCCTGGTTGTTACAGCCGGAAAGTAAGTTCTAATATAT
>NZ_JAYKGW010000144.1:0-29896 GCF_035285525.1 Okeania sp.
GGGGTTTTTCAAGTGAGTTAAGCAGTTTTCCTAAAGTGAAATAAACCCGCCCCCCATATTAGTAGGGGGGGTTTTTCAAGTAAGTTAAGCAGTTTTCCTAAAGTGAAATAAACCCGCCCCCCATATCAATAACATGAGGACTATTTCCGACACTCCCCTACTCCCCTACTCCTCCACTCTTCCACTCGCTCCCAAACCTGTTCCCATAAATCGGAAGCATCCGCATCAAACCATTCAATCTCTGAATATGCTCGAAACCAAGTCCGTTGTCGTTTGGCAAACTGACGAGTATGTAAAACTGTTGCCTCGATCGCTTCCTTCAAACTAATATCTCCTGCCAAATATTGTTTCATTTCCCCATAACCCAAAGTTTCCAACAACGGCAACTCCGTACCATATTTTTCACACAAAAATTTTACCTCCTCCACTAACCCAACTTCCACCATTTTCTCAGTTCGATGACGAATACGTTCTCCCAAAACCTCCACATCACAATCTAACCCAATCTGTAAAATTGGATAATCTGGAGGATTTTCTCCCTGTTGTTGAGAAATGGGTTTCCCAGTCACATAAAATACTTCCAATGCTCGTAAAGTTCTCACCAGATCATTAGGGTGAATTTTCTCAGCAGCAATCCCATCAACCTGCTGCAACATTTTGTAACATTGATTTTGACCTAAATGTGATAAATGCGAGCGCAATTTTTCATTAGGTCCAACTCTAGGAATCTTCAAACCTTTAACTATTGCCTTAATGTACAAACCCGTACCCCCTACTAACAAAGGAGGTTGAGCAAAATTAGTGTCACCAGTAGAGTCATTAAAATAGGAGTTAGGCAAACTCGCCAAGAAACCGGGTTTATTGCCCTGATTGTTGTTCAAACCAGGAAACTTAGTTGATAAACCCGGTTTCTGCATAAGTCTTGAAATTAAATGTTGTGTTTGTTCCTGATATTCTGCTAATGTTAAAGTCTTTGTTGGTTCACAAATATCTATTAAATAATGAGGTACTAATTTCCGTTCTGTTATAGTTGGTTTTGCCGTGCCAATATTAAAATCTTTATAAACTTGACGGGAATCTGCACTGAGAATTACTGAATCCAATCTCTGGGCCAAATCCAAAGCTAATCCAGATTTACCCGTAGCAGTTGGCCCGCAAATAGTAATTAAAGTCAAAATTCAAAATTCATGCATTCAAAAGTTAAGACTAAAAGAAATTATTAGTTAGTCTATAATATTAACACTTATTTATTTATGCAAAGAAACCAGGTTTATGGGTTGGTTTTTCGATTTTTCCCTTTTAGCCTTGATAAACCCCATTTTTGAGTATCACTCCTACTGACTCCTGACTCCTGACTCCTGAATACTATCTACATACCCTAAATAAATTTCTTCCCAAAATACTCTATAGTCGCATTGAAGGCATTTATGCTATAATTTACAAGAAAAATTTCATTTATTAACGAAAGTTAGTATTAAAGCCATTATAGGGAGAGATATTGCTATGGCCAGCAACAATTATGGCGCTGAACAAATACAAGTTCTGGAAGGTCTGGAAGCGGTAAGGAAGCGACCGGGAATGTACATTGGTTCCACGGGGCCTCGTGGACTCCATCATCTAATCTACGAAGTAGTTGATAACTCCATTGATGAGGCACTTGCTGGTTATTGCACCCACATTGAAGTTGACCTAAATGAAGATGGGTCTGTCAAAATTACAGATGATGGCCGGGGTATTCCAGTTGATACCCATTCTAAAACAGGTAAGTCTGCTTTGGAAACAGTTATGACTGTTCTCCACGCTGGAGGTAAGTTTGGTGGAGGTGGATATAAAGTTTCTGGGGGATTACATGGTGTGGGGGTTTCCGTCGTGAATGCTTTGTCAGAATGGGTAGAGGTAACGGTTTGGCGGGATAAAAAGACACATATTCAAGGTTATGAACGTGGTAAACCTACCGGGGACTTAACATCTAAATCTAATAAAGAAAAGCGCACAGGTACATCAGTACATTTTTTGCCAGATGAGGAAATTTTTACTACAGGTATCGAATTTGACTACAATACCATAGTTGGTCGTCTGCGAGAACTAGCATATTTGAATGCAGGTGTCAAGATTACAATTACAGATCATCGCCTGGAGTTACTCAAAAGTGATGAACCGCGAGTAGAGTCTTATTGTTATGAGGGTGGTATTAAGGAATATGTCACTTACATGAACCGGGAAAAACAACCTTTGCATGAAGAAGTGATTTTTGTGCAAGGAGAAAAGAATGATGTGCAAGTGGAAGTAGCTTTGCAATGGTGTGTGGATGCTTTTAGTGATAATGTTCTGGGTTTTGCTAACAATATTAGAACTGTTGATGGTGGTACTCATTTGGAGGGTTTAAAAACTGTTTTAACCAGAACCATGAATGGTATTGCTCGAAAGCGGAATAAACTTAAAGAAAGTGAGGCAAATTTAGGTGGTGAAAATGTTAGGGAAGGATTAACAGCAGTTATTTCTGTGAAGGTTCCAGAACCAGAATTTGAAGGTCAAACTAAAACTAAATTAGGCAATACTGAAGTGAGGGGTATTGTTGATTCTTTGGTGGGAGAAGTTTTAACTGAATATTTCGACTTTAATCCTCAAGTTGCAGATGCAGTTTTAGAGAAAGCTATTCAAGCTTTTAAAGCAGCAGAAGCAGCTCGTCGAGCGAGGGATTTAGTGAGGAGAAAATCAGTTTTAGAATCTTCTCCATTACCAGGAAAACTGGCAGATTGCAGTACGAAAAACCCTGAAGAATCAGAGATTTACCTCGTCGAAGGCGATAGTGCATCTGGCTGTTTTTATGGCAATCAACAAGTTATTTTAGCTGATGGACGTAGACTTAGCTTTATAGAAATAGTAGCCGAACAAGCAGAGGGTAAAGAACATTTTTGTTACACAATTAATGAGAGTGGAAATGTGGCAATTGAACGGATAATTAATGCTAGAATAACTAAGAAAAATGCCACGGTAATTAAGATAACTTTGGATAATAATGAAACTATAATTTGTACTCCAGATCATCCTTTTATGCTCAGAGATGGTAGTTATAAACCAGCAGCTTTATTAACACCAAGTGATTCTTTAATGCCTCTGTATCAAAAGTTATCTCAAAAGACAGAAACTGGTGATGGATTAGATGGTTATGAAATGATCTGGAATCCTCAAAAAGAACGTTGGATTTATACACATTTGTTGGCAGATTTTTATAACTTGGGACTTACGCAAACGAATCCAGAAACCGGGTTTTTGAGTCAATGTTTTAAAAACCCGGTTTCTTTGCTTAAGTCCCCTGAGTCAGTAGATGGAAACCACGATCATCATGTTGATTTTAATAAACTGAATAATAATCCTAATAATATTCAGCGACTTCCAACTGAGGAAGACTTGGCATTCCAGAGGGAAAATCTTGAGTTCACATCTCGCTGCTCTGAAAGAGACGAACTTTTAGCACAAGATGCTATTCGTAACTATAATCATCGGGTTGTTTCTATCGAACCGTTGACAGAGCGACAAGATGTTTATGATATAGAAGTTCCCAATACTCATAATTTTGCTCTAGCGAGTGGAGTTTTTGTGCATAATAGTGCTAAACAAGGTCGCGATCGCCGTTTCCAAGCTATATTGCCGTTGCGAGGTAAAATTATCAACATTGAAAAAACGGACGATGCCAAAATCTACAAAAATAATGAAATTCAATCTATGATTACAGCTTTAGGTTTAGGTATCAAAGGCGAAGAGTTTGATCCTTCTCAACTGCGCTATCATAAGGTAATTATTATGACTGATGCTGATGTTGATGGTTCCCACATCCGCACATTGTTGTTGACCTTTTTCTACCGATACCAAAGAGCATTAGTAGACCAGGGTTATATCTATATTGCTTGTCCTCCATTGTACAAAGTGGAACGGGGTAAGAATCATTATTATTGTTATAGCGATCGCGAACTTGAACAACTGATTGCCAATGAGTTTCCTGGGAATGCCAACTATACTATCCAACGATTTAAAGGTTTGGGTGAAATGATGCCAGTTCAGTTGTGGGATACAACCATGAACCCTGATACTCGGACATTGAAGCGGGTAGAAATTGAAGATGCTGCGGAAGCGGATCGGATATTTACCGTTTTGATGGGCGATCGGGTGGCGCCGAGACGTGAGTTTATTGAGACTTACGGACCTAAATTGAAGATTACGGACTTGGATATTTAATATTTAATATTTAATATTTAATAATTGATAATTGATAATTGATAATGAGTAATGAATAACAGATGAATCATCGAAGTGGATAATGAAAACTATCTCTAATTATCAATTATCTGTTGGTAAGTTTTTATCCTAGGGGTTTGGTCTCCAAACCCAAGCAAAAATTTAGTATTATTATAGTGACTTAAATTATGTTATTCAATTTGTATCACCACAAGTTCTATAATACCTATCCTTCCTTTCACATTATAAAATCTTGATAACTTTTAGTAAAATCAACAGTTATCTAACATAGTGATAGTAAGAATATATATTTTTTCTGTACCCCACACTTTCCCAATTATTTATTCCATTACTATCTACCATCATCAGATTAACTACTCTGCTCAACGCTGTATATTTGCTTCCATAGAACTAAACAAAGAAGGACCTTTTAAAATACCACTACTGGAGTAATATCGATCTTTGTCTAGGCGGAGTAAAGTTTCAAAACCACTACGACGTTGGGGGTCATTTCCTAGTACCCAATACCTCTGAATAATTGAATTAAGACCAAGCCATCCTTCCCCTTCAACTTTTCCCAGGTCACTGTGTTGTATAACAAAGGTATAGCGTTGTTCATTATTGTCAAGACGTCCTTTATAATCTAAAGAAATGTCCTTAAGTTCTTGACTAGGAAATATTAATTCTGTTTTCATAGAGAACCAATCTGTACGATCCCATGTCACGATAGTTTTACCCTCAACAGCAATCAACATTCCATCGCGCTTCAGCCAATGTCCTTTTATCTTCCATGTGCCTGATTCTAATATATATGTATGAACCACAGTCCTATTCCTATACTGTTAATGCTAGTTTAATCAAGTTTACGGCTTGGACGCCTAACCATTACCATTAGGTCAGGTGGGTAGTAAAGCTGCCATTATTACCCATTGTATCTAGTCAACTAAAAGGATACAGACTCAGGAAAAATATTTGGCTAATTATACTAAAAGTCCAATGGCTTTTTTTACCTAGCCAGAAAAATTAAGTAGATTTACTTACCAAGTATAGTTTTAGCAATACACCAGTATTTTAGACTATCTCAAGGAGTTGTATACAAAAATTAGGAGTAGTTTAATAATTAATAATTAATAATTACCTATTCTTATAGGGAAAAGGATTAGCTCAAAAGAATTTTTTCTTTATATTAAAGTAAGGGTTAGGAGTTAGGTATTTTTACTTAAAAATGAGCACGGAGGGATTTGAACCCCCGACACCCAGAACCGGAATCTGGTGCTCTATCCACTGAGCTACGCGCCCTAAACATCTTAAAGATAAGGATAGCATTTCTAGTGTAAAAGTAGCAATAGGAAAATTATTATTTTTCCTTAAAGGGTCATTTCAGTTATCAGTTAAGAGTTACCAGTTATCAGTACCTCTGGTTTTAGCTATTACCTACAGGACTTAAGCAGAACCACCATAACCATATATAATATAGTAGTGGCGATTCGCGCAATAAATATAGTAGCATTCTACAGGAAATTGCCACTACAGATGGTGTATGATTTGATATTTTGCGTAAGTCCTGACCCAGATATTTCTTAACATAAAACTTGACAAAATTGACAAGTTATGCACAAGTCTTAGTTCGACTTTTTCGGGAGAAAAATGTATGAAAAAACACTTTTTTTTGTGATTGCTTAAACTTGTTTTACCCAAGGATTAATAATTAAATAATTCGGGGCTTGAAGCCTCCCCTTGGAAGGGGAAAAAATTTATTTTTTCCTTTTATTTAATCCTATCCGTTTTTAGGGAGAGGTAATTATCAATTATCCATTATTGAATTAGCTACTATCATTTTTTCTCCTTTCTCCCCTACTCTCTTTTCCCCCTTCCCCTTCTGGGAGGGGCTAGGGGTGTGTCTCAAACTTTTTAAGAGTTATGGGTAAGGGATAGCTGAAAAGGGAAGGCTTTAGACCCAAATTTTCGGTAAAATTGTCACTGTACGATTTTGGACTGTAACAAAAGCATGGAAACAACTTATCATAACTTAGTAGCCAAATTAAAATCCTTATCAGAAAATTTTCCTAATTTAGGTATTCGTCTCTCCATAGCAGCTAAAGAACTACAAAATATAGGTACTCCCTTTTCAGAAAGTTTACTAGAAGAACTGATGGCCTATAATAAAGATTTTACTGAAATCAAAGAACAGGGACTAAAACTAGCAGAAACATCTCAAATTTCTACTGGGGCAATATTTTCCTTGACAGACTTAGAAAACTTAATTACAGCAGTTACACAAAATACAGAATCATCTGACTCCTTAGCAACAACATCTAAAAGTAAATTACCTGTACTGGAAGACTTAGAGCGAACTAAAAATATTACTAATCAATCAACCGATTCTCAAAAATCAACTACTGCAAACTTACAACCTTTAATAGTAGTACCTTCTGGTGGTAGTGAACCTACTCAAACACCTATTGATGATCCAGATATAATTATTTTAGAAGCTCCGACACCAGCAAAAGCTCAAGAAGAAATTATTATTGTTCCTGGTGTCGAAACGCCTCAAAATTCTCCTCAACAAATTCAAAGACCAAATGTTATGTTTGGAGAAACTACTAATAAACTCTCAGAAAGTTCTGTAGGATTAAAAATTATAGTTCATATACAAAATTTCGGCGATCGCTCTTTTGCTGCTGGAGAATATGCAGGTACTCGTGGTCAAGGTTACCGTGTGGAAGCTTTTCAAATTAACATAGAACCCCCCATTGCTGGATTAAATTTAGAATATATGGCAAATATTGGTGGAGTTGGCGATACTCCTTGGTTAGAAGCTGGAAAACTCGCCGGGGAACGTGGAAGAGCGCGTAGGTTAGAAGGATTTGCCATACGACTTACAGGTTCTCAAGGCAGTAGTTATGATATATTCTACACTGCTCATGTGCAAAATATTGGAGATTCGCCGGTTTATACCAATGGTCAATACTGTGGTACTCGCAATAAATCTCTGAGAATAGAGGGAATGAAAGTTTGGATAGAACCTAAAAGCTAGCAGTGAGGAGAGAGGGAAGTGCAGGAGGTGTGGGAAGTGTGGGGAGAGATTAAAAGTAGGACAGGACTTACGCAAAGGTACTATATCATAGATATAGAGTTTTTTAACTATTGCGCAATAGTTAAAAGCACTATATCTAGGGTCGCTGCGTAAGTCCTGTAGGAAAAATAATTATTAAACAACTAATAATTGTTACGCAACAGACTTTGAATCTTGGTAACTATTGAGGTGTTATTAAGGTGTTAAAGTATAGCTTAAGTCAAGCATTACTTTTAGTAATTGCTATAAGGTTTTTATCCTCTTAAAGTTTCTTCTTTCTTGCTTTGAACAATTAATAATTAATAATTACCCCTTCTTTAAAGAAGGGGATTGACGAATATAGCAACCCTAAACTGAACTGTATTTAGTTATCATCAATAAAAATTTTTAATTAGTGCTAATGTTTCCTGATTTTTTACCAAAATTAACTGCAAATCTGAGTGAATCTACATCTATTTATTTTGCTGAAAATATTCAGTCTAAATTAATTTATACTTCTCTTATTTCTCAACCAATTAATACAACTTTTGTATCTAAAGGTAAGGGTGGTACTCCAATTTTATTACTGCATGGTTTTGATAGTTCTATTTTTGAATTTCGTCGCCTTTTACCATTACTTGCTACTGAAAATGAAACTTGGGCAGTAGATTTATTAGGGTTTGGTTTTACAGATAGATTACCTAATTTAAAAATTAATCCAAGAGCGATCGCTACTCATGTTTATTGTGTCTGGAAAAGTTTAATTAATCAACCTATTATTTTAGTAGGTGCTTCTATGGGTGGTGCTGCTGCTATTGATTTTACTTTAAATTATCCAGAATTTGTGCAAAAATTAGTATTAATTGATAGTGTTGGATTGAAAAATAATCCGATTATTAGTAAGTTTATATTTCCCCCACTTGACTATTTCGCTACAGAATTTTTGCGTCGTCCCCAGGTACGACAAAATATTAGTCGTAGTGCTTATTTTGATAAAAGTTTTGCAACTTTAGATGCTAATATTTGTGCTAGATTACATTTAGAAATGCCTGGTTGGAATCAAGCCTTAATTTCTTTTACTAAAAGTGGTGGGTATGGTAATTTCAAACAAAAATTACATTTGATTCAGCAACAAACTTTGATTTTGTGGGGAGAGAATGATAATATTTTAGGTACTGGTGATGCTGCTAAATTGGAAGAAGCGATCGCTAATTCTCAACTGATTTGGATTTCTAATTGTGGTCATGTTCCTCATTTGGAAAAAGCAGAAGTTACTGCTAATTATATTCTGGATTTTATAAGAGAAAACTAATGACAAATTTCTTAAATTTAGATGTTAAAATTGAAATACCATAACTAAAATGAATCCAGAAAAATTTCAAAATACCCCTACAGGAAAATTCGTACAAGTTGCAGACAATCAAAATTCTTGCTTCGCTTTTGTTCCTCATCCTCTACCACCAAAACTAGAATTAGATATAGAAATTTTTAATGCTTCATCTGAAGCTTCTTTAGCTTTAGGAGAACTAGCAGGTTTAGGACGTACTATGCCTAATCCAAATCTTTTAATTCGTCCCTTCATTCGTCGTGAGGCAGTATTATCTTCTCGTATCGAAGGAACACAAGCTGATATCACAAACCTTTATGCCTATGAAACAGGACAAGGACAATTAACTTTCCCTGGTGTGCTTCCTCCTACTTCAAAATCTGATGTGCAAGAAGTTCTTAATTATGTGCGGACACTAGAATATGGTTTAGAAAGACTCAAAACATTGCCAGTATGCTTGCGTTTTCTTTGTGAACTTCACGAACGTTTAGTTACTGGAGTAAGAGTTGAAACAGCTACTCCAGGAGAGTTTCGGAAAATTCAAAACTGGATTGCTTCAGAAGGAACGAGTATAAATGAGGCTAGGTTTATACCTCCTCCAACGCCAGAAATGCAAGAGTGTCTTAGACAGTTAGAGGTATATTTGAACAATAAGTGTATTTATCCACCACTTATACGCATAGGTTTAATTCATTATCAATTTGAAACTATTCATCCATTTTTAGATGGCAATGGGCGCATAGGAAGACTGTTAATTTCTCTTTTGCTCTTAAGTTGGAATCTTTTGCCTCTTCCTCTACTTTATCTGAGTGCTTTTTTTGAGCGTAACCGTCAAATGTACTACGATTTAATGCTGAATGTTAGTCGGAACGGTGGTTGGCGTGATTGGTTGATTTTTTTTACAGGGGGTGACAGAACAATCTAAAGACGCTGTTATTCGTTCAAAACAGTTGCAAGACTTACAAATAAAGTGGCGAGAAAAGTTAACTCAACCCCGTGGTTCAGTTTCACCTCTACGTTTAGTTGATAGTTTGTTTGAATCGCCAATACTTACTATTCCTCAAGCTCAGGAGATTTTGTCTGTCACCTATAAATCTGCACAGCAAAATGTTGAAAAACTTGTGACAGCAGGCATTTTAGTACAAGCAAGTGAAACTTCATACGGCAAAGTTTTTTAGCACCAGAGGTTCTAAAAATCATTGGTGAATAATAGGCAAATTATACTTTCAGCGACGAAAGTATAATTTGCTTTGGGACAATTATACTTATGTATCATTCTGGTAAAAATCAAGAATATATTTTGAATTTATTTTTTTATCTAGAACACTAACTGGAGAGGGAAATATACTATAAATTCGTAACTTGTAGCGATCTAAGTATAAGTATTAGCTGTATTATAAAGGTGAAGTGATAAATAAGAGACCAAAAAAGTTATAAGATTAAGTATAACTATACAAAAAAATATAATCATTTGTTTTTTTATTTGACGATATATTTTTGAGAACCAAACCTTGTCTTTATTGAGAAAACCATACTATAGTATACTATGTTTTATTATTTTATATTTTATATTTTTCCAGGGAGACTTGTAGCATGGGTTTTGTTAAGGAAATTGTCTCTAGTGTTGATAGTAGTTCAGATGTAAGTAGCGAGATCAAGGAAACGCTCAATATTCTTATGAATCTGGCTGAAGCAAAAACTTTAGTATTTGAGACGGAAATAGAAAAAGACCTTCAAATGGGGAAAACGAGTGACAAAAATTTGAATATTTCAGTTACTAAGGTAATTCAAAAAAAGTCTCAATGCCGCGCCAAAACAAGTCAAGAAGTTCCTTTTGTAGAAAAAATTCAAGAAGCCTTAAAAAACTTATTTTCTAGCGATCCGAAAATTTTCTCTGCTGTTTCAGATGTTATCAATTCAAGTCTACAATTGATTATAGGAACTGGTGAGGGAACACAATCAATAGTTAAAGTCTACGAAGTTGTTGCTGAGTATCCTGCCATCGTTAGATTTGATTTCTGGTTCTGGGGACAGAATATTAAATCAGAATCGTTAAAGAAACATATGGAAAGTGTTTTTTCTTGTGTCGCTTACAAATCAGCTGTTGATGTCCAAAAGTTGACTTTTAATGAATTTCTTTCTTTGTATGGCACAGTTCTAAATAAAGCCTTTGGAGCAGAGCACGATAAAATAAAAGATTTTATCGCTCAATCTCAAGAAATCTACAAGCTTTTAAAAGAGGAAGATACTTCGCTTGGAGCACCAATATCATCTCATAAAGATACTTCGCTTGAAGCACCATTATCAGAGTATTTGGAATTAGTTTTAAATCTTTCCCCAGATTCTAGCCACATTTATCACAAATTGATATGAAAAACCGTATAATAAGGGTTTCATGCTCTTGGAGAAATGATTTTAATTTGTAATCAGGCATTTGGGCAAGATAATTTTCGTTTAATGCCTGATTTTACCTGAAATTTACCCACCCAAGAATTATACAATTAGAAGTAAAAGCTGATGCAATTGTTCAAGCGTGTATTATAGAATCTGTCGAACGTCGCGCAGATTTAGCATTTGAAGTTCAACGAACAGAATCTGACTACAACCAGATTTTCAGTGAAAACTATGAAAAAATTTTAGCAGAAAGTAGAGAAGAAATTGAAGATAGACGACTACCTGGTGATGACTTATATTTACCAGTGGGAATAAATTGATTTTTCTACAAAACTAACCAGATATATGATATTCAACTCTGTCTCAGATATCTTTATATCTGAATTTCCTCTTTAATAAAAGGCCATAATGTCTGCTTGACAAGAGATATCTGGACTTTAAAATTTTTTAGGCTGAAAATGGCTTCAAATCCAGTATTGGCAAGGCAAATACCTGAACGTGCTTAAAATGGCTGAAACCTAGATATATCAAGAAACCTCTGATTTCCAGGTAAAAGCATTGCAGTATAAAGGTTTGACCTTATTTTTAACCTTTTTTTTCCTCAAGTTTAGATATGTTGATTTTAGAATAATAATATGAAGCAATCTCACTCAACTCCTGAGATTGCTTCATACTTATAGTAAATCTTTCCTATCTATCAAACAGCTAAATAATTGAGTATTAGTCTAAGCTTACTAATTACAAAAACTCAATTATTTCAGCCATTTAGCAACATCTTTCGCATGATAAGTTAAAATCAAGTCAGTACCAGCACGCTTAAAACTCGTCATAGTTTCCATAACTACCTTTTGCTCATCGATCCAACCATTTAATGCAGCAGCCTTAATCATCGAATATTCTCCCGATACATTGTAAGCTGCTACAGGTAAATTTGTCGCTTCCTTCACTCGCCAAATAATATCCATATAAGCTAAAGCAGGTTTTACCATCAACATATCTGCTCCCTCCGCAATATCAAATTCAATCTCTTTGAGAGCTTCTCGACTATTTGCTGGATCCATTTGATAAGTTCTGCGATCGCCAAACTGAGGAGCAGAGTCAGCAGCATCTCGAAACGGTCCATAATATGACGAAGCATACTTAGCAGCATAAGATAAAATCGGAATATCCTCAAACCCTGCATCATCTAAACCAGATCTAATAGCTTGTACAAAACCATCCATCATCCCAGAAGGAGCAATAATATCAGCACCTGCTTGAGCTTGAGAAACAGCAGTTTTTTTTCAGTAATTCTAAAGTAGAGTCATTTAATACACGACCTGTTAAGTCTCCCACTTGTAAATAACCGCAATGACCATGATCTGTATACTCACACAAACAAGTATCCACAACAACCAATAAATCTGGTACTGCTTCTTTAACAGCAGTTGTCGCTTTTTGTACAATACCACAATCATGCCAAGCTCCGGTAGCTTCAGTATCCTTATCTTCAGGAATGCCAAACAAAATAATTGCCGGAATCCCCAAATCATAGACTTCCTTTGCTTCCTCAGCAATTTTGTCTACTGAAAGTTGATAAACTCCTGGCATTGATTTGACTTCATTCGCAATACCTGTTCCTGGTACAGCAAACAGTGGATAAATAAGATCGTTGACAGTTACAATATTTTCTCGTACCATGCGACGTAATTGCAAATTATTACGAAGACGGCGAGGGCGATGTACTGGAAACATATTTTTTTCTTTGATTATTATATTTTTGACTAAGGATTAAGTTTATGATGTTCCAATAGAAATATTGATGTTCATATAACAATTCTTTATATTTTAGGACTTACACGGGAGGAACCCGGTTTCTACGATAAATCGTTGTTTTGAGCAATAGAAGTCCACCCTCGTACCGGGTTTCTGGGTTCATCTGCGTAAGTCCTGAACTTTAAAAATGGCCAATTAACTATCAAAAGAAAAGTAAAGGGCAGAATATAAAAGCCGAAAATAATAATAACCTTGTAGGGACATTTTCTACAACATTCCTACTTTATGGTCTACTAATAATCAGATTTTGTCCATAAACCCAGTTGATGGGTAAATCCTCAGAATATGGCGCGGGGAAAGGATTTATGATTCATCTCCTCAGGAATTACGCAAAATAACCAAGAAACCAGGTTTATTGCCGTGATATTGTTGTTCAAACCAGGAAATATGGTTCATAAACCCGGTTTCTGCGTAAGTCCTAATCTTTTCTAAAACTATGCAACGCCCAAAATATTGTCAAATTCTCAAACAAAGTATAACATAACTACCAAATTTTAATTTTGATATTAAAATGCAGCAGCAGAAGTTAAAATCTTTGCTACTAAAATTACTTTAGGAGAATTAGCATTATGAAAGAATCAGCACTTGTGCCAATAGGAATTGTAGGTGCTTCTGGTTATGGCGGGGTGCAACTTGTGAAACTTCTCCGGGATCATCCCCAAGTTGAAGTTGTTTACTTGGGAGGAGATAGCAGTGCTGGAAAACCTTTTTCCTCAATTTATCCTCATCTAGAAGATTTTGTAGATTTAAAAGTAGAACCAATAGATGTGGACAAAATTGCCAGTAAATGCAAGATAGTTTTCCTTTCTCTACCCAATGGTTTAGCCTGGAAAATAGCACCTTCTTTATTAGAAAAAGGATGTAAAGTATTAGACTTATCTGCTGACTATCGGTTTGCTAATCTTGAAACTTATAAATCTTGGTATGGTGGTGAACGTACAGATAAAAAGATAGCTGCTACTGCTGTGTATGGTTTACCAGAGTTGTATCACGATCGCATAGCCAATGCTCAACTTATTGGTTGTCCTGGTTGCTATGTTACTGCTAGTCTCTTAGCACTTGCACCACTATTTAAACAGGGTTTGATAGTACCGGAAACTGCAATTATTGATGCGAAGTCTGGTACATCTGGAGGAGGGCGAAAGGCAAATATTAATATGTTGCTAGCTGAAGCTGATAACTCTGTTGGTGCTTATGGAGTAGCTAGTCACCGACACACTCCAGAAATTGAACAAATCTGTAGCGATCTCGCAGGTTATGATGTGAAAGTCCAGTTTACACCCCATCTAATGCCAATGGTACGGGGAATATTGGCTACAGTGTATGGTACTCTCAGAGATCCAGGGTTAGTACGAGAAGATTTGTTGACTATTTACGATAATTTTTATCGTAAAAACCCTTGGGTGAAAGTTTTACCCAGTGGCACTTATCCTCAAACTAAATGGGTTTGTGGTACTAATTCATGTTATCTGGGTATTGAGGTGGATCATCGTACTGATAGAGTGATTATTCTGTCGGCTATTGATAATCTGCTCAAAGGTCAAGCTGGACAAGGAGTTCAGTGTATGAATTTGATGATGGGTTGGGAAGAAACTTTGGGGTTGCCTCAATTGAGCTTTTATCCCTAATGGTATGGTTTTCGAGCTTCAGTAACACAACCATCTTGGTTGTTTGTAATTACTGCAATTTCGGAGGCGCGTGAGGTACAAAATTTTATTTAGTAATGAGTGGTGACACAACCTAGAAGGTTGTTACAGCAAACGAAGGCTAACTGCCAAGGGATTAAGTGTACCTCACGATCCTCATGCATTGCTGTAATTTAAGGGGGTGAATTTCAGGTTTGCTGAAAAAAACAGAGTGTGGGAAGTATGGAGAGATGGGGAATAATTTTTTTGCTCAACTTTATTTTGCCCAAAATCGTAACTTTTTGACCATAAGTAGCTCAAAGGATCGCACTTTTTTATACTCTAAAAATGCTCCTTTATTTGTAATGCTTTGCTAATTAATCAACAAAGCAATAATTAATTGAGATACAGTGTTTTTTATTTCAGCAGGACTAAAGCTATGGGAACCCAGAAACCCGGTACGAGGGTAGACGTTTACTGTTCAAAACAAGTATATGTCGTAGAAACCGGGTTCCTCCCGTGTAAGTCCTGTTCAGTAAACCACAAAGTAGGGGTTTGAAGATCAAACCCCTAATACCAATTTGAAAAAATAATGGTACAAATGAACGACTGGAAATCATTGTTAGATTTGGCACGACTACTTAATTAGAATTTTGTTGTTGAATACGGACCAACTCAGCTTTAATTCTTTCTCGCCAAGTTTCATCTTTTCTTTGAAGTTGGGTAATTACATTAAACCGAGAAACTGTCAAATTGTTTCCTTCAATAATTTTTTTAGCTTGATTGCAATAATTAACAGCAATTACCTTAATATCTTTTGGTAATCTATTTACACTGCTTTTCTCATTACAAATAATTGGTGGTACAGCTCCACCAAGACTTTGTTTTTGAAATTCATTTTGAATTTCTGTATATACTCCTACTCTTAATTTCTCAATTTGTAATACTGAATTAGCATATTTAGTTATTTCTTCAGCAGTTACACCTTGATTTATGAAGGATTCTTGAGCATAAACTGGTGCATTAGACCAAGAAATTAATGATAGATTTGAGACTCTAGGAACTATACCCGTCATTAAACCTAATGTAGACAAAGTTGCAATGAATAAAGACCGAGATATTAGTCTCTGAGGGTATAGTTCTATATTAGAAATTAATGTTTTAATGTTCATACTTCATGATTAAAGAATAAATTTTCAACTATTAAGAATTACGGAAAAAATGGGTTTATAAACTATAATTTGTCATATCAAGTGATAAATTACGTTAATAAACCCGCTCTCCTGGTTTGAAGAACGTAAATCCTAACGATATATATAGAATAATTTTAATGTGAGAAAGTTCCCAATTATACTACTTAAGTAAATATATTTAGGGTTGGCGCTAAAAAGTCTGTTAGTGAAGGTAGAGAATTGGTATAGGAACAGGCAATAAAAAAGAAGAAAAACAACTGTAGCTCATCGGTTGGGAAACTGCTGTATAATTTTTTATGTGAATATATTTCTGCTATTGAATTTCTCAATCATAATGACTACTACTATATTAGATGTTCGTAACCTCAAAGTTCAATTTACAACTGAAGAAAAACTCGTAAAAGCTGTTGAGAATATATCCTTTTCTGTCAAGAAAGGCCAAATCCTGGGAATTGTTGGAGAATCAGGTTCCGGAAAATCTGTCACCTCTTTAGCAACTATGGGTTTACTATTGGAAAAATCTTGCCAAATTAGCGGTGAAATTTGGTTTAATAATTCCGCAGAAAATTCACAAAATTATCAGCCAGTAGATTTATTACAATTACCAGAAGCAGAAAAACAACTATACCGAGGTGGGAAAATTGCCATGATTTTCCAGGAACCTATGAGTTCTCTAAACCCAGTTTATACTATAGGATTTCAATTAACAGAAGCTATTAGATTGTATCAAAGTGTTTCCGCAGCAGAAGCACGACGTAAAGCAGCATCCCTACTCCAAGAGGTAAAGCTTATTCCCAGTGATGAGGTATTGCGACAAAAATCTCTGGAGGAAATAACAGGAGATGGTTTAGGAAAATCTCCTTTTACTAAAGGAGAAGAGGTAGGCGAACGCAAAATTATGCGGCAAGTTAACCAAAAAAAGCTAGCCATCTTAGATCGTTATCCCCATGAACTGTCTGGAGGTCAAATTCAAAGGGTAATGATAGCGATGGCGATTTCTTGTAATCCGACTTTATTAATTGCAGATGAACCGACAACTGCTTTAGATGTGACAGTGCAAGCAAAAATTTTAGAGTTGTTACGGGAATTGGGAAAAAGTAGAGGAATGTCTGTGATTTTTATCTCCCACGACTTGGGGGTAATTTCCGAAATAGCTGATATGGTAGCAGTTATGTATCAAGGTAAAATAGTGGAATATGGCGACATCGGGCGAATATTTTCTCAACCACAGCATCCTTATACTAAAGGTTTATTAGCTTGTCGTCCTCCCCTAGATAAAAAAGTTTTTCGTTTACCTACTGTTTCTGATTTCATGGAAGAGGTGACAAACTCTAATGGAGAAATAGAAATTCGGGAAAAAAATGCAGCAGTAGCGCAACCAGAAAATATAGATTTGGGAAAGAAAACAGTTTCGCCAACAACTGAAAATCCGATCTTGGCAGTTAATAATTTACGAGTTGGGTTCCCAGTTAAAGGAATATTTGGTCAAACCAAACGTCTATTGATGGCAGTTAATGATGTTTCTTTTAGTGTTGCTCGCAGTGAAACTCTGGGTTTAGTGGGAGAGTCTGGTTGTGGTAAAAGTACCTTAGCGAGAGCAATACTCCAATTAATTTCGGTTACGGGTGGAGAGGTATTTTTTGAAGGTCAAGAAATTACAAAACCTCTGGGAGGAATATTGCGGAGTCTGCGACGGGATATGCAAATAATTTTTCAAGATCCTTTTGGCTCCCTCGATCCCCGTTTAACTGTGGGTGAAGCGGTGATGGAACCAATGTTAATTCATGGTGTCGGTAATCAGCAAGTGAGACGCGATCGCGCAGCATATTTATTAGAAAGGGTGGGATTAACTACTGATTCGTTAAGTCGTTATCCTTATGCTTTTTCTGGTGGGCAACGTCAACGGATTTGTATTGCTCGTGCTTTAGCATTAAATCCTAAATTAATTATTTGTGATGAGTCGGTTTCTGCTTTGGATGTATCGGTGCAAGCGCAAGTGCTGAATTTATTGAAAGAATTGCAGGATGAATTTGGGTTGACATATATTTTTATTTCCCATGATTTGAGTGTCGTCAAATTTATGAGCGATCGGATCATGGTGATGAATCAAGGTAAAATTGAAGAAATTGGTCTTGCGGAACAAGTTTATAATCAACCACAACGGGAGTATACGCGTCAACTTATTGCTTCTATTCCTACTGGAAATTTATAGAAGCCATTTGGTATCTTTGCAGGGAGTGCAGGTTTTTGCCAAAGAAAACAAGAGTCAACCCACCCCTAACCCCTCCCAGGAGGGGAAAAAGGTAGAAAAATAGTCCCATATTCATCATCTCCCCATCTTCTCTCCTAATTTTATATAACCCATTTGGGTTCTATAAATTTCTCCTTAGTGAGGTACAATCGCGCGGACAAGATGCCCGCACTATATGTTTTTCACTATTACCCTGTACATCCTTTCCCCCTGCCAGGAGGGGTTATATAGAATCTGGTTGAACAGTAGTCCCTATCGACGAAGCGGAAGCAATCTCAGAGGTTTTGCGATCTGGCTTCCTTCCACTGTGTTTCAGTCGCAATGACTTGGGTATACTAATTATCGGGATTCTATATTAGGGGTGGGTTTATTTATAAGTATTCAACCGGAAATGATATAAGTCCTGAATTTGTTTGATTATTTTTTTTGATGAAGTAGTGCAAAAATCAATTTGTTATATAGATATCAACAAATTTTTGGAGACTGCCCCAAAGCATAGGAAACTGGTTTTGTATTAAATACCACTCAGGTATTGGCATCTGTTTCCAACCAACCCCGTTTCTTGTAAAACCAGAGTGATTATTTCATAGCTTGATTGACTGACACCAAAATACAGCGCTTTCTTTTGTTATGAGGTACTCCCGTGCGAGCAAGATGCCCGCACTACAATATTTTCGCGATTTACCCTAAATTGAGCAAGTTCTATGTACTCATTAGGCTCTAAATGAATATATTGTTATGATTAGGTTCTAGTTATGTTATAGTTAAGCTATATTGTGACTAATGAGCCGTCAACTTGCGATCGCAAATCCTCAGCGTCAACCATACCCAACTGACCTGAGCGACTCGTATGGGGGAAATACTAAAGCCTCTAGTACCTTTACTTAAAGGCTTTGGTCATCCGATAGCAGTGGATTTCCGAGAAATTTTTAACGGTATATTTTAATTTGCAACGAATATGCACAGCCGACTTCTAAAGTGTTGCGGATCGTGGAATCACTATTAATGATAGAAAATAGAAACTCACCTGCTTCGCGATCGATCGTGGAGTGTAGTTTATGAGCTTTCCTGCTACGCCCTACAACCGAGCCTGCTTCATAGATATTCTTAATAAATTCGTTCATGTTAAGCATCTTCATTTTTCCAGCTAACCTATAATTCTAAAAAGACACAAAGAATCTTTAACATTATACTCCTTAAGTGTGATTTTATCAAGGTTTTATTAATATCATGTAATAAAAATATTTTGATCGAAAATATCTCCAAAAACAACAATCTATCTGTACAAATAAGCTTGTCTCAATCGCCGGATAATTTCTCCATGAACTTCACTGCGGATGCGGTTGCCACGCTGACATTGTTCCAGTTTCACATTATCCACGAAAAACTTCACAGCCAGATTAATATTAGTAGTACCAAAATCAACTCCCGACACATTTTGCATCCAAATTTTCGGAGATTGCCACAAATCATAAGTTTGAAATCTCTCTTCTATCCATGTCCATAATTCTTCGGTATAATCATCCAATTTTGTTTCTGAAACACCCCGATTAGCATTAACAATTTGCTGTAATAACTTGTTCATTCTCTTGATTAAAAAATAGATTCTTCTTTCCCACTCACTTTCTAAAACTTTATTATCTGTATGAATTAAATCTGGATCTTTTTGCCAGTTTCGATACCAACTTCTCAGCAAGCTAATTAAAGCATCTTCATCCATTTTCTGTGATTCTTGCAAATATAATGACTTTTGTCCTTGTTGTTTTTCTGATACTGTTTCCAACCCTACCATTCTCACTATATCTAAATAATAACCTTGAATTTCTCTAATTTCTCCCGAATCTAATCCTTGCATTTCCATAACCTTAATTTTACTAACTAATTCTGTAATTGCTTTCTGAATTTGTTCTAGTTTAACTTTAACTCTTTCCTCTGCTATGAGACGTTGACGACCCGCGTCTTTTTTCGATAAAAGATTATCCTCACTTTCTAATAATTGATCTGTCACCCTGTAAAAATTGTCTATAGCTACCAACTTTTTCTTGATATCTCCTAGTGTATCTGGATGGCTTAAAATCACTTCTTCAATAATTTTGATAGCTCGACTGGGGTCGCTATCAGCTCTAATTGGTACAACAATTGTATAATAATAGTTAGAATTAGGACGGCTCAAATTAATCAAATTTTGAGTTTGTAAAGCAGCGTTAGGCACTAACAAGTCACAATGACTTTCAATTAAATATAAAGTTGTTAACCTAATTCCAATAGATTTAATTACAGCAACTGAGCCATTTTCTAAAGATATAACATCACCAAATTGAAATGGTGTATCTACTAATAATACCAAACCACTAAAAAAGTTAGATAAAATATCTCTCAGTGCAAAACCGAGTACAAATGTAATACCACCAAATGCAACCCATAACCCACTTAAATCTATTCCTAATGTTTGGAGGAATAAAAAACTTCCTATTAAGTAGACTAAAATTGGTAGGGTATTTTTAATTAAGGGAATTAAAACATCATCCCAGTCTGCTTCTGTTTTTTCTGCATATTTGCTGAGAGAATAAGCAATTACCTGGGTGAATAATTGATTGATTAAATAAGTAGTTACAGCAATAATTCCTGCTGTGAATAATCTTTGAATGAAAGGTAAATTTTCTAAAAAGTTTAAACTGTAAGTTAATACTTTCAGAGCAATTATGACCAAAAGTATTAGTAGAGGAGTTTGCAAAATGTTGATAGTTAAAATACCTATCTCATTGCTGGAACGCCGAAAGAAAGACTTTAGCGTCCAGAATAGGATTAGAGATAAACAAAATCCTAGAACTATTGCAATGACTAAAAGTCCTAATCCCTGTCCAAACCAGGGGGGTAAGTATATGGCTGAAAAGTTTGATGTTTGTAAAAGTGTCAACATAGTCTAAATTAATTTTGATAAAGGGACTTAATTAATTTTCTGGCTTTCTCCACTTAATGATAAAACGGATCGAGATGGGGAATAGGGAGGTAAGTAATACACCATAGAAATATCTCCAGAGTATGGAGAGAAAATATTAGATAAACTTCGCTATCTTCAAGCTTGTATGTGTCAAGAAATAAGTTATATTTATTGGTTTAAAAAGTTAATTTGGTTCAGGTGAAAATTGGCTTTCATCGCTTTGGTGTCATTGAATATGTAAATTTTTGTTCAGCCTTGAACATTTCTGGCTTTCTACGATTCATCCAATTTGAGTTCTTGACAAGTGAGAGATTGGTATTGTTGACGTTTGAATTCTTTGAAACCGGGAATATGATCGCAGATACGCTTCCAATTAGGATTTTTGGATTTATCGAAACGATCGAGATTTGTTGGGGCAGAATGTTCTTCTTCTTGGTGATAGCAGTAAATAGAGGGTAAGTACACAGGTTTACAGTCGGTTCGAGTGATGATGCGATAAGCAAAATCAATATCTTCATATCCCCAATGCCCATCATATTCTTCATCAAATCCACCCGCTGCAATAGCACTCTGGATTTGAAAAATGGTATTACAACCATGAAAGAATGCCCAAGGATGAGGAGTTGTCGCCAATTTTTTGAGATAAGGAAGTCTTCGATCTTCAATGCGATTATAGTTAGAAGAACTTGCAATTGGAACTGCTTCTGTTAGTTTGTCCCATGTCAGTGGCTCAATATCAGTACGACTGATAAAAATACGTTCTGCTGTTAATAAAACATTTTGCTCTCGATTCGTTGTATTAATATAGGTACTTAGGTTTGTTAGATAGTGGGGAGGTAAGATAATGTCGGAGTCTAGAGTAATCATCCAAGGATATTGGCTGAGTTTCAAGCCGAGATTACGAGAGCGACTTAGGGCGTAGGTCGTTTTTAATTTAGGCTGCTTAATTAAGTAGAGATTGAGCTTGTCTTTGTAGGCTTCATAAAGGTCATCAAGATTATCCTGACTTGAATTATTATCTACTAAGATAATCTCAAATGGAATAGATTTTTCCTGCCAAAATAAGGATTGCAGTGTATTATTGAGAGCAGCCTTACCATTGTAGCAAGGGATTACAAAACTAAACATAGATACAGATTATTGAGTAAATTGCATGAAGACATAATCAGGCTTGATATCTTGAGATGACAACTTTTTGTTCGCTAAAGCTGTCTTGATCCCATAATCAAGCCCACCTTTAATATCAGTATAAAGCGTATCTCCCAGCATGACGATACTTGCCTTATCTACAAAATTGACATGGGAATGAGCTAGGGCAAATATATCTGGAAAAGGCTTGCCAATATAAATAACCTCTCCACCGAGTTGTTGATACATTTGGGCAACTGAACCTGCACAGAATCGCTTTTCTCCTAGCAGTGAAAGGGTATGTAAATCAGGATTTACACATAGCATTGTTACTTTTCTTTCTAGAAAGACTTGAAAATCTTGAGGAGAGCCAAAAGCAGAATCTGTTGCCGTTAGCAATATAAATTCTGCCTCTTGAGGTTGGTTAACTCGCGAGTAGGGTAAACCCTGCAATAACTGATCATGTTGAGGCTCACCCATATAATAATAACGGGAACCAACAATTGTTTTATTAGTCGCTGTATCAGCAGAAAGCAGATATCGAGTTGTGTCTCCAGAAGTAACAATGGCTTGATAAAGCGATCGCCTAATACCCAAGGATGAGAGTTGCTCAGACATAAATTCTCCCATTGTCGGTGTATTGCTAATCAAGACAACGGTTTTTCCCTGACTCTTTAGAAATGTCAGCCACGCTATGGCATGGGGAAAGCATCGTTCGCCATCTATGAGCACACCCCATAAATCAATAAAAAAAACATCGAATCGATCGGCGAGTTTATGCCAGGAATCAGTACAATTTTTGACGCTCATAATGTTTCAAGATTGGAGTAGAATTGGTAGAAAGATTAGAAAAGAAATCTAGAGCAACTGCCGTTGCCTTGTTATCTACTTTGTCTTTAAAACGCGTCATCATGCCAGTACCAGTTTCGCTGATCGTCTTGGATTTTTCTAAGTGCGACCATTCTATTCTCTCGATCTTCAAATATTTCCCCATACAATTTCTTCGATAGGATGTTTGACCATCTTTCTTGCTTAATTGAAGACAACATAAACCTTGTACCGACTTGCTTCCATGATTTTGTAAGCTTTTTCCCAACCACTCCCACTTCTTCGTAACACGGGTAATTCTTTAAGAAATCAACAACACGCTTCACTGATGGAAAGCAGACATCATCAATGGCAAGGATACCCCCTACTCTTAGCAGTCGAGTTGTATAGAAGCAATCTAGCAGTGTATGGTCAAAAGTGTGCCATCCGTCTATAAAAATGAAATCAAATTGACCTTCATTTGTTTCTAATAGTTTGGGAAGCGCAAATTCTGATTTCTTTTCGATTAGGCTGTAGAAATCAATTCCTACCTCCTCCAATTGCTTTATTCCAACACCATCCCATTGGGTATTTTGGAAAGGGTCTATAATAGTGTGTGAAGCGCCCGGTCGTTCTCTTGTGCCTGAGCAAATATATAGGGAGGAAAGTCCGTATGCACAGCCGACTTCTAAAGTTTTGCGGATCGTGGAATCACTATTAATGATAGAAAATAGAAGCTCACCTTCTTCGCGATCGATCGTGGAGTGTAGTTCATGAACTTTCCCACTACGTCCTACAACCGAGCCTGCTTCATAGATATTCTTAATAAATTCGTTCATGTTAAGCATCTTCATTTTTCCAGCTAACCTATAATTCTAATTTGACAAGTGAGAGATTGGTATTGTTGACGTTTGAGTTCTTTGAAACCGGGAATCCGATCGCCGAGTTCGTGCCAGGAATCAGTACGATTTTTGACGCTCATAGTGCTTTAAGATTGGAGTAGAATTGATAGAAAGATTAGAAAAGAAATCTAGAGCAACTACAGCTTGTTCGACTAGCATTCCCAAGCCATTTATTGACGATTTAGCCCCAGAAGCGATCGCCCATTTCTGAAATATCGTGCGATCGGCAATTTTGTAAGCACACTCCAGACAATGGGTATCTGGGCCAACGATCGCCGGACTTAAGGGTAAGTGATGTCCCTTAATACTGGCTGACGTGGCATTGATAATAAAATCAAAAGGCTCTTGAGGAATATTCTTATAAGTGCAAGTGCTGATCAGATCAAAAGGAAAATCCCGTTTAATCCTTTCAAGACGCTCTGGACTGCGATTACAAATTAAGATACTTTTAGGACATTGGTTAATAAGTTCCATCAACATACCCCGCAACACACCACCGGCACCTAAGACTAATAATTTCTGATTGCGAAATGATAGTCTATGGTTGCCTTTGACATCTCTGATAAAACCTTCTCCATCAGAATTATCACCGTAAAATACTCCTTGTTCATTACGAATAATATTAACGGAACCTGCTTGACGGGCACGTTCTGTTAAAAAATCGCACAATTCAAAAGCTTGAACTTTATAAGGCACGGTGATGCAAATATGGGTTCCTGACTTAGATTTTAGGTCTAACATCTTTGCTTTTAACTCTTTCGGATCCACTTCAAACTGTCGAAGTTTCAGGTCTATTCCCTGTGAATGACAGCAGAGTTTGTAGACTTCTCCTAAACGACTATGAGAAAGAACACGTCCAAAATAGGCAAGTTTAAATTCTTGAATTGAGCTAACAGTACTTGGAGACTTTTGTGTGTATACCATGAGTTAAAAAATTTATGTTGTACAGATGTTTGACTGGACTAGCAATAATATAGAATCCGGTTACAAGCGTGTATGTTCATAATTCTATCTACAGTTTCTACTTCTCATCTTCCCACCCTCCCCACCTTCCCCAAACTCCCCTAAATATATAACAAGTATTCAACCGGATTCTATATAATAGGTAGCCTTGGTATAGACTTTAGGGTTTCGACAATTGTTAAATAATTTCATCCTGAATCAAGATTTGTTTGTTTACACTTTGACTTAATTGAGCTAAGTAAATTCCAGTTAAAACAACAAAGAAAGCTATGCCATTCATAACCGTTAATTCCTCGGCAAAAATAATCCAGGCTAAAAAGCCTGTAAAAATCGGTTCGAGCAATATAAAAAGAGAAACAAATCCTGATGAAAATTGCTTCAAGCTATAAGCCATAATTCCTTGACCAATAACTTGACAGAAAACCCCCAGCCCAATAGCGACTAACCATCCGTTCAGCGAAGAAGGAAACAGTTGATTTTCAGTCAGCAAAGTTGCCGGAAAAACAACTAATAGTTCTATACTGCAAGCCCAGAGAAGGACTGTAGTTGTCGAAAATTTTTCTCGTAGTTTTTCCACAAGCATATAAGTCCCTGCATAAAACCAAGCAGAAAGTAAAGCGGCCAGATCGCCTATCAGGTGATCTGGAGAAATATGGAAATCTTGTATGCTAATTGAAATAGTTCCTCCGAGTCCAAGAACTAAACCGCTCAAAAAGTAATAATCAAATTTTTTGCCTAAAAATAACCATCCAGTCAAAGCGACAAATAATGGCATTAAATTATGGAGTAAGTTAGAGTTGGTAACGCTAGATTCTGTTAAAGACCAAGCCCATAACAATACACAAGGTACACTAATCAGACCAGACATTACACTCAGAACTATATCTTTCTTCGTGTAGGTTTCGGGTTGAATGGAAACACCCTCAATGATTTGGGAGCGTGCTTTCGTAAAGGTTTTCCAGACTACTAAAGCAATAATCGCAATCCAAAGACGATTAAAAATAGTTGCCAAAGGGCCGAGTTCGTTTTCGCTGAGTCGAATCAGAATTGAAGCCGAAGATAAAATCAAAATGGCAGTTGACAAGAGTATCAATCCCATCCAATTTGCTCTTGCTGTTGTTTGTGTGTGTAACATTATTCCTGAAATTATTAGCTTGATTTAGTTCCGAATTTGGTAGAGTTCAAATATCATTCTACAAATTCTATTCAAAATCATCGGTAAAACCTAATAAACAAAACTAATATTTGGATATTTTATTGTGTATTTATTCAACAAAGTCAGAAAAACTAGCTTAGACCATAACTAAATCAGTATGAGTCCTGCATACTTTTTCACTCAAAAGTTAGTTTAGTGGTAAACTATCTCTGTGAGTAAGCAAAAACTGTAACTTTCTCAGTTATACAAATTAAATAACTAATTGTTTTTTTGTATAATTTTTACTTATAAATTGTTTGATTATTTTTTTTGATGGAGTAGTGCAAAAGATAAGTTAGTTGATGAATAGAAACAATAGTAAAATTACCCAAGGTCAAGATGCTCCTGGGATAGGCAATCAGAAGATTATCTCCAAGTCTTTTACAGATGTGGATGGTTTCAAAGAGTTTTTTGCCCATCAAAGGAGAGAAATAATACAAATTAGTCCCGGCTTTCTTGAAGCTGAGGTTTTGTCAATTCAGGTTGGTGACATATATTTCGTATATAATCAGGTGAACCAAGGGCTTCAATTATTGGGCGATCCTCTTACAAAGGATCATATAAATTTTTCGATAATTTGGTCTGAGAATGAAAAGAAATATTACTCTTTCCGTTACGCTATCGAGCCTCAAAGGACTATTTTTGGTTTCAATCGCAGAGGAACAGACTTCATCAGTTCTCACGGTGGAGCATTAACACAAATTTTGATGCCTGTTCAAACTTTTGATGCTTATGCAGACAAACTACAACGCCACGATCTAGACGATAATTTCCGCAGTAAAAATCATGTTAATTTGCCTCTAACTGGGATACAAGAAATAAAAGATTATCTGAAACAACTGATTTGGTTAGCAGTACACCAACCGACTTGGTTACAAAACCCTCATATTGAGAAACTCATTGCTGATGATTTTGTTCCTTTGTTGATGATTCAGATTCCTATTAAGTTAAATTCCCAGTCTTTTCTCAAACCTTCCCGAAGATCAAAGTTGATTGCCCAAGCTGAAAAAGAGATGTTAGCCAACTTAAATCAACCTCTGACTTTAAAACAACTAGCTGAAAATTTAGGGTCTAGCAGCCGTGCGTTATCTTTTGGTTTTAAAGATTTATTTGGCATCAGTCCGATGCGTTATCTTAAAGTACGACGACTGAATGCAGTGCGACAACGCCTAAAAGCAAGCAACCCCGAAAATTGTACCATTGTTTTTCTGGCTAATGAATATGGGTTCTATTGTCCGAGTCATTTTACTAGATATTACAAAACCATGTTTGGGGAGTTGCCTTCAGAGACGTTGAGAAAGAAAGCATAGGAGCAAAGGGGAGTGTGGGAAATTTGGTGTAGGGACGTTGCATGCAACGTCCGTACAGGAGTGTGGGAAATTTGGACTGGCTTATGTACAAATTGCAGGAGGTGTCCAGTAGCTCAAAACCTTATATTATCAGTAATTTATTCTCCTTATTGCCATAACCTTGCATCTTGTAGGGACGCCCTGATGCAACGTCCCTACTCTGGTTTACTCAAATAAAAACCGCTGTAGGCGATCGCCCCAGAAAAGAAGCGATCGCAAGGTTGGGTGAATTACACTCAATCAATGGATATGTCAACTACTAAAACATTGTCAGACGACCCGAAACAGAGATTTACTTCATCTACTTAGTCGAATAACGTTTCTCAACTTGGTGAATGATTGTGTTCCAAAAATCTTCTTCAATCATATTTTCAACAGGTTGGGTAATCAATGGTTCTGGTTGAACAACTTTGATCGGCAGGGGTTCTGCTTTGCTCACCAAAGGGTTATACCAGATGGGAGAAGACCAAGCCCGCTCGCGGATGAAGGGAGGGGCTTGAGTTGGTGGGTAAACCCCTAAAGCGATCGCATCATAAGTACTCCAACGACAGGTAGGATTTTCAATCACCCGTGCATAATAGAAAGCGTGTTGGTTGGGGTCAAAATCAGGGTCACGCCAAACTGCGCTGAGTTCTCCATCTCCAGGCACTAAAGGACCTTGCTCGATAGCACAGGTATTAATATCGATTGCTGCCCCATTAGGAGGGCAGATTTCGTCTTCTTCCCCCGGTTCATAACCATCGGAGCAAGCAGCAGCATAGACTTTCTCTTGGGGTTCACCACTCTCGTCTAACCAGCCTTTGATAATCTGAATGCCTTGCAATTTAGCGCTCTTGGGGTCTTGCATTGCCCAGACAAACATTTTGGGAGCTAAAAGGATATCCATTGGTACGTTCTCATCTGGTGCATCGTTTAAGTCACCACCCATAGGAACGCCGACGCTATAGGCAATCTCAAGTGCATTGTCGCGTTCGTTTAGGTCGTCTGGGAACTCAAAGCCACCAAAGAGTCGGACTTGAATCCGAGGACTACTGGTCGCAAAGGTTTCCCGTCGCTTCATCTTCGATGCCATCGCGGGAGTTCTCTTCCGCCCAAACCCCAGTGACACCACCGGGATTGTTCAACAGGTTTTCTTTCGCTTCGCCAATCGGATTTGGTTCCAAGCCCAGACGATATTCGAGGGTCGCGTCGGAAATGGCGTGACTACCCTTAACGTTGTATTCTTCGCCACTAGCAGGAAAACCGCTATGGGTATCGGTTGCACCCACAAAACCGTATTTGAACCGATTAACACCGAGCTTTGCTTCTTGCTTGATGCCTTCTTTAAGTCCTTCCCTGATATAGCTATATTTGCTGACACAACCCTCGGGTTCGCCGATATCCCTACAGATGGGGCACGGGAGACCGACTGCACGGCAGCACTTTCCCAAAAAACGGGGGTGCCGTGGTAAATGGGGCGACGATCAAGTTTTTCAAAGCCGCAGAATTCGTCCGTATTGCCTAGACCGGGGCGAAACTCGGATTCGCATTTGGTTTGGATGACTTCTACCAGTCGTTCCAGTCTTTGTTGGGTGAGGGCGCGTGCGGTATCCATGGGGGGTATTTGGTCGTAGTAGTACGGTATGAAAGCAGTCCCCGCAGACAGGTTAGCGTTGTGGGGAATGACGAGCGCTTCCCATTCTCCAGTGCAGTTTTCATCTAACCAATCCCATAAGTCCTCTGGATTGAGAGAATCTTTTGCTGACCAAACAGTGCTGGGAACAGTGTCGTTGCGAAAGAAGATATTGCGGTGGATTCCACCTCCAGCATGGCCGGGCGGCACCTTGCCCTTCGATGACCATTCGTAGGCTTTCAGTGTCGTGAACGTTCCACGGTCGTCATACTCGTCCGCTGCTCTCTGGATATCTTCCCAGAGCTTAGGAGTATATTTGTTGCAGTTTTCCCGATTTTCGTCACATATACCCAGGTCTCCACCTTCCCCAATGAATATAAATATCTTTCCTGCGAAATCTGCGTCTTCCAGGGCAGCCCGAAGTTTCTGACATTCCTCAGAGTCATAGTCAGGATTATCCTCGTCGTTGATATTGCAAACCCCCATTTCCCCCAGATACTCTGCATGGTCAGTGACCGCAGTGAAATCAAGAGGGGTTTTCAATGCGTGGGGTTCTCCTGCTGCGGTCATCTCTGTTCCGCCTTTGGCGAAGCGGTAGGCTTCGCGGGGGCCATTGGGGTTTTGCCCGAGGTAGCTGTCAAGGGAGTAGTTGGTGTGAACGTGCAAGTCGCCGAAGAGGGCTTTTCGTTCAACGGGGTTTACTTCACTCTGGGCTAATGCGAATGGCATTTGTCCCATAGATAGTATTAGACTAAGAATCCCCACAGTGAGGATTCGCAACCACAAAGGTCGAATCTGTAGAGATAAAGGTTTCAATTTCATCGGATATTACTCCTTAGATATAGTTTGGTAAATCGCCTCTGGTTAGGAAGCGAATCGTTTTATTGCTGGACTTACACTCAGTCAATGGCTTGGAAATTTCCCAAACTATTGTGAGATGCCAGGTTCGGCTTTATCCCCAAAACGCTACAACTCGCTGAATACACCAGAAAGATGCCATTGTTCCAATACTGTAGGTGGGAACCCATCCCAACCAACGCGGATAGTTCTCGGAACCAAACCGTTTCAAGCTTTCCATTACCCCAACAACTGCTAGCACAAAG
>NZ_JAYKGW010000145.1:0-16318 GCF_035285525.1 Okeania sp.
TTGGGGGCAACTCGCAATCGAAAACCAATTTCGGTTTCTCAAACTACTACTTTGCCAAAAAGTTTAATGATTACTGGGTTTGCTTATGATCGTCGGGAAAGAACCGACAATAATTATAAGGAATTTTGCCAGATGTGTCATTTAACTCAAGGGATAAGACGTTCTGGTTCTGCTTCTCTGGATTTGTGTTCCATTGCTTGTGGCCGTGCGGATGGTTATTGGGAAAGGGGTTTGTCCCCTTGGGATGTTGCTGCTGGTATTGTTGTCCTGGAGGAAGCAGGGGGGAAAGTTACGGCTTATGATAATAGTGCTTTTGATTTCCAGTCGGGCCGAATTTTGGCTACTAATGGGAAAATTCACGATTTGATGAGTCAAGCTTTAATTGAAGCTCCTCCTTTAGCTTATTGGGATACCATTGAGAGATTAAAAAAGCGGTCAGGGGTCAGCAGTTAGCAGTCAGCAAAATTTTTGGGAGCGCCTTCGGAGAAAATTTTCAACCCGACTAAACTATCCAAAATTGAGAGCTGAGTGCTAAAAGCTGATAGCTTATATTGGTTTAATTTTAAGTTGCGGTCAGCAGGAATCTTTATTATGTTTAGATTTACAAAAGGATTGTTTAAATTTGATTATACAGATTATCATGCAATTCTAGGAGTTTCTCTGGATGCAGAATTTTCTGAGGTTCGGAAAAGGTATATGCGGGTGGCGCGTCGTTTACATCCTGATACTTGTCCTTTTGAAAATCAGACGGATCGAGAATTGGCTAATCAATTGTTATCTAAACTGGTAAGTCCAGCTTACAATAAGTTCTCTAAGGAGGGCGATCGCGCTGAACTTTTTGTTATTCTTAATAAAATGCGTAATAATATTAGTCAGCAATCTAGTAAAATTGAGTTTACTACTGATGCTGCGAAAGAAGTTGCTAAGGTTGGGGATTACCAAGAAGTATATAAGGTTGCTTTGCAGAAGTTGAGCGATCGCCAGTATGAGTTTTTGGATAAGACTTTAGAAGTTACTGAACAAATTAGTGAGTTAAATTTAGCTTATTTACTCAGGAAAGAATCTCAGAGTGGAGTTAATTTAACACCCTTATCACCTGTTAAATATTCGGTTAGTAAAGACGATAAAACGGTAAAACCCAAAGCTCAAAATTCTTTGGTAAATCAAGCTTGTAGTCGGGCAGAAAGTTTGATATCTAATAAGAGTTATGCTAAAGCAATTTTGGAGTTAAAAAGTGCTTTAAAAATGGAGCCAAATTATAGTCGTGGTCATGCTTTATTGGGATTGTGTTATTTAAAGCAAAATCAGGGCACAATGGCAAAAATTGAAGTTAGAAAGGCTTTATCTTTGAATCCTAAAGAACCAAAAGCATTGGAAGTTAAAAAGTTATTAGAACGGGCTATTAATGGTAAAATAACTAATAAAACTACTGGTAAAGTTACTGCTAAAACTGACAAAAAAGGAAGTAAAACTGAGAAAGGAAATGGTTTACTTGGCGGTTTATTTGGTAAGAAGTAAGGAAGGAAGAAGGAAGAAGGAAGAAGGAAGAAGGAAGTAAGAAGGAAGAAGGAAGTAAGAAGGAAGGAATTAAGAAGGAAGGAAGTAGGAAGAAGGAAGAAGGAAGTAAGAAGGAAGGAATTAAGAAGGAAGTAAGAAGGAAGGAAGTAGGAAGGAAGTAGGAAGGAAGTAGGAAAAAGAAACTTTAAAATTAGGTAGTATTAAATCTGGATTTTTTATTGTAATTAGGGAACAGGTGAAAATTTAGGTTTTTTTATTTATTTTCTGATTTTTCACAACAAATTAATGATACTAAATCTGGTTGTTAAAAGGTGATTTTTTACTCCTCCTATCTCATCTTTCTACTTTCTCTCTTCTGGCTTATCTTTACAGTAAATATCCTTTCTCAACCGAATTTAATATCATAACTCTGTAGGGAAGTTCCATGGAACTTCCCTACTTTTTTTATCTACTTCAAGGGAAAGTGCTGTAGGATTTTATCGTAGGGTTTTGGTCTCCAAACCTAATGCAAAATACAGAACTTTTCACTATTTTGAGGTACACCCGGAATCATGAAAATGTCGGTATTAACAAGATATTAATTATTCATTTTGTACATCATTTGCTCGAAATCTGCTGTAGGATTTGGAAACTAAACCCCTACAATCTTTTTGATAAATCATTTAAAATTAGTTTACTTGAGATAAAAAATAAAGTAACCATTCAGAATTTCCTGCGGAATACTTCCCTACGGGATGCTACGCAAACGTAAATATAACTTTTTATTCTCTTTAAAAAATAATTACTTATTTGGTATAATAATAAGTTAATAACTCATAGCCAATAGCTGATAGCTGATAGCTGAATACTAAAATAATCAAAATGGCAAAAACAGATAAAATTAATTATAGTTGTCCGAGTGGATTTCCGGAGTTTCTTCCTGGGGAAAAAAGATTAGAAAGTTATTTGATGGATACGATTCGTCAGGTATTTGAACGCTATGGTTTTACTCCTATTGAAACTCCAGCAGTTGAACGTTTAGAAGTTTTACAGGCTAAAGGAAATCAAGGGGATAATATTGTTTATGGTTTATCTCCAATTCTACCTCCAAATCGTCAAGCTGAAAAAGAAAAAGCTGGAGATTCTGGTTCGGAAGAAAGGGCTTTAAAGTTTGACCAAACTGTTCCTTTGGCTGCTTATATTGCTCGTCATTTAAACAATTTAAATTTTCCTTTTGCTCGTTATCAAATGGATGTGGTTTTCCGGGGTGAAAGAGCAAAAGATGGTCGTTTTCGACAGTTTAGACAATGTGATATTGATGTTGTGGGTAGGGGAAAGTTAAGTCTTTTATATGATGCTCAAATTCCGGCGATTATTGCGGAAATTTTTGAGGCTATTAATATTGGTGATTTTTTAATTAGAATTAATAATCGGAAAGTTTTAACTGGTTTTTTTGCTTCTGTGGGAGTTACAGTAGAGAATATTGTTTCTTGTATTAGAGTTGTTGATACTGCTGAAAAAGTTGGAGAAGTAAAGGTTAAAAAGGCTTTAGTAGAAATTGGTTTGTCTGAAGAGCAAGTGGAAAAAGTTTGGGATTTTACTAAGGTTAAAGGTTCGGTTGATGATGTTTTGAATAAGTTGAAAATTATGGCAGAAACTTGGGATAATTCTGAGGTCTTGATTCAGGGAATTTCGGAATTAGAAACTGTTATTTCTGGGGTGAGAAATTTGGGAGTTTCGGAGGAACGTTTTTGTATTGATTTATCGATAGCTAGAGGATTAGATTATTATACTGGTACGGTTTATGAAACTACTTTACTCGGACATGAGGCTTTAGGTAGTATTTGTTCTGGGGGTAGATATGAAGAGTTAGTGGGAATGTTTATTGGGGAAACAATGCCGGGGGTTGGTATTTCTATTGGTTTAACTAGATTAATGAGTCGTTTATTAAAGGCGGGTATTTTAGAGTCTTTTGCTCCTACTCCAGCAACTGTTATGGTTGTGAATATGGAGGAAAATTTAATGGCAGTTTATTTGGATGTTTCTCAAAAGTTACGTCAGAGTGGAATGAATGTGATAACCAGTTTTGATAGTCGGGGAGTTGGTAAACAATTACAACAAGCTGATAAGCAGAAAATTCCTTTTTGTATTATTATTGGTTCTGAGGAAGCTGCGGTTAATATGTGTAGTTTAAAAGATCTAAGAACTGGTGAACAAATGAAAGTTTCAATAGGAGGTTTAGCAGGTGTATTGAAGCAAAGATTGAGTAATATTTTGGAGTAGAAAGTTTAGAAAAGGTAGGGAATGTGGAAATTTTTTATCATTGATGAGTCAGGAGGAATATGCTCCCACTTACCAAAAAATACTGATAAATTCTAGTTTGCCACTTCCCTGACAATAGAAATTTTCAACAATAAAAAAATAAATAAAATCAATTATTTACCCTACTCCCTACTGCCTCTTTTTAAGAATTTACTCAAACTTCCCAGTCTTCTATATTTAATTCACTAATTCTTTTAAATTCAGTTAAATTATGCGTTACTAAAATTAAATTATTAGCTATGGCAATTGAAGCGATCTGTAAATCATAAGGTCCGATGATTTTTCCTGCTTTTTCTAACCTTGTGCGAATTTCTCCATATATTTCTGTACATCTATCATCGAAAGGCAAAGATATAAACCTATTTAAAAAGATTTGTTGTTGAACTAAATTTTGCTGTGATTTTTGACTTTTTATTGCCCCATAAAATAATTCAGCTTTTACCACAGAGCAAACTACCATATCTTGCGGGTTATAACTTTCTAATTTCTGTTTTAAATTGTTATTTAAACCTTTTAAATAAACAATGCAAACATTAGTATCTAATAAATAAATCATTCAAATAATTCTCTCTGCTCAAAACTACCTTGAGAATGTCTGACAAAAGTTTCGTCTTGAATACTTCCATAAGTATTTTCGATAAACTCATGCCAAGACTGATTTTCAGTTTGTTTATTGTCTTGAATTAAATTAATCATTGTACCTAAAATCTGTTGTTCTTCTAGGCTTAAGTTGTTAATAATTTCTGCTAAAGATTTAACTAATTTTAAATTCATAAAAACCTCTAAATTATTACTTATGAAGAATGAGGGAAACTATTAATATTAACTGCTTTATCATCTCCCTCACAATAACAAAATATTATAGTACATTTTTAAGTGCAAAATTATAAATTCTAAATGTGAGGAAATGAGGAAGGAAAAAATACGGATGGAACTTAATTAAAGTAGAAGCTCACCCCACAGCACCCTATTTTGAAAGTTGACTGTGTTTTTGAAGGTAAGACTGAATTTCCTAAATCTTTTTATGACAAAGAGGATAAATAACTTATGAATAAATATATTATTTTTCGAGCTGAAAAAGACGAACCTGTTTGGGAGTCTAGGAAACTAGAACATACTCAACAACTGACTCGTGTACTAACGGAATATTTTGACTCATCAAATAAACCAATCCCAGAACTAAGATATAGGCCAAAGGAGTTTATTAGAGTTGATGCACTGCATAACCCAGAGGAGCATGGATATAGCACTCATTATCGTCAGGGAGATTGGGAAGTTTCGCGGGTTGAAACTTATACACCTGATATACCAATAGGTGAATTTGATGTAGTGGCAATTTGTTATTATAAGTATAATCCTATTAATGCTCCTCTAAAACCAATGCCAAAACGTGAAGTTTTGATTGATTCATTAGAAGAAGATTTAGTATCTAATAAATAAATTATTCAAATAATTTTCTCTGTTCAAAACTACCTTGAGAATTTCTGACAAAAGTTTCATCTTGAATACTGCCATAAGTATTTTCAATAAACTCATAACAAGACTGATTTTCAGTTTGGTTATTATCTTGAATTAAATTAATCATTGTTCCCAAAATCTGTTTTTTTCTGGGGTTAAGTTATTAATAATTTATGCTAGGATTTAACTAATTTTAAATTCATAAAAACCTATAATAATTACTTCTGGACGATAAGAGGATTCAGTAAAAGGAAAAAATTTTCTTGATTCTTTCTGATTCCTCTATAATATGAGGAAGTTTAGAGCTTGATAAAAATATATGCAGACAGGTGAAAAAATAACAAAGGTTAATTCTATTGCGGAAATTCGCGAATGTCAGACTACTGGGAATAAATCTCTATATACAACTGTTGAGTTGAAGTCTGAAGAAGTTTCAGTAAATTTGGTCCTAAAGAAATTCTAGATAAACCTAATTATTTAACAGTGCAAATAAGCGATCGCGAACATATTATGCTCGCTCCAGAATATCTACAATATATTAATCATAGTTGCAATCCTAATGTTTTTTTTGATACTACAAATATGGTGGTTACTGCCTTACGAAATATCGAAATAGGAGAAGAACTTACATTCTTTTATCCATCAATAGAATGGTCTATGGATAGAGGATTTAGTTGTCTTTGTCACAGTGAAAATTGTTTGGGAAATATTCAAGGTGCTGCTCATTTACCTCCGGATGTTTTGAAAAAATATAAATTTTCAGACTATATAAAGCAAAAGCTAGGAATTTAGTTAGGAATTAATATTATGTCCGGTTGAATACTTAAACTTTGGGGGAAGGAAGGCAGAGATCGCAATAGAGAAGGAAAAGAAAGGTTTAAAGGTAAAAGGTTTTTTGTCACTGATTATCCGGACATGATATAACAATTTCTAAATTCTTAATTGAGGTGATTTTTTGAATAAGTTATCATTAAAAAATGACCTCTACTATTTTGAACTTTTTGTTAGATTTATATTATAAATACTATGTTAGAAATAAAATTAGCTCAGACTTCTGAAGAAAGAGAAAAAATTTTTAAATTGCGCTATCAAATCTATGTGGAAGAAATGGGATGGTGGGAAAATTGTCCCAACTATGAACCTAACCATGAACACAAGAAATTAGAAGATCTATTAGACTTTTCTGCTAATCTATTTATGGCTCTCGATAACAATGAATTAGTTGGTACTATTAGATGCAATTATACTAAAAATTTAGATCCTGAAAACTTGGATTTAGATTACTATACAAAACTCTATCAAATGGAAAAAGCAGGAGATGCATATCCGTTATATACATCAATTACTGGAAGATTGATGGTTCAAAGTAATTTTAGAGGAAAAGGTATAGGGTTGAGAATAATGGAAGGTTTATACAAACAACAGTTGTTAGATGAAATCAAATTTGATTTTATAGATGCTGAAGCATATTTGGTTCCTTTTTTTAGAAAATTGAGTTATCAAACTATTGGTAAAATAGATTATCAATCAAATGTATGAAAGTAGTACACTAATGGTGTTAGATATACTGAATGTTTAACATTTAGACAAAGTTAAATCACCTTTTCAATCTTTGTATATAAAATTGTTATAATCTAAGCAATAATATCTATTTTAAGTAAATTTTTAAATTCATAAAAACCTCTAATAATGACTTCTGGAAGATGAGGGAGATTACTGAGACTAAATTCTTTATCACCTCCCTCGCAATAATTAACAATTACCTGTTCTTAAAAACAATAAAAAAATAAGGGGATTGACAAAAAGGAAAAATTTTTATTTTCTCTTGGTCGATTTGATATGGTATTTTGGTAGGTTAGCGTAGCTTTCCATCAACAAAACGACTGCTTTTTTTTCTTAAAAGGAGAGACTTTAAACCTTATTGTTTAATTATTAATTATTAATTATTTCCTAACCATTGACGGAACTCTCAAAGCAAAGTATTTTCACTTTTCTCTCTTCGTCTTGTGAGAAAATTTAAAATAACTGATTTGGATAAAATTGGCAAAACATTTGATTGTTCTTGCTCCTGATAATTTCCATTTTCCAAACAATAGATAAATAATTTTTCTCTATCAAATCTCAATATTTCATTGAATTCAAAAGTCAAAATTAAAAAGTCAAAAGTAAGAATTTTCAAGTTAAAGGCTAATGCACAGTTTTAGATTAAACATTCCACTACAAATTTACTTAAATTGAATTTTACTTCGTATTAATTCCTCATTGGTGATATAATAACATTGATCTGGTTCAATGCCTTTTTGTAAATCTTTTCGACTTAATGTTGTGGAACTAAGACTTGATACTTCTAATCCTAATATTTCTGTGGTTGTTTGTACGAGTCGTCCTAAAAATTCTTTATTAATTTCATGTTCTGGTAAGGGAGTCATAATTTCTAATTTGCCTTGATCGTAGGTAAGTTTTTTACTAGGATTTTCTGCTAAGTCTAACAATAAGGCTTGATAGGTTTCCCATCTAATTCCTATTAATAGGGTTTTTTTCTGGTTTTAATAAAGTTTTAGTCATAACAATTTTATAGTGATTCTAAATGGTTTATGACTGAAAGATGTAGGTTTTGGTCTTCACCCTAGCATGAATAGGATTTTAAAACTAAACTCGTACAATAAAATTTTACAACTTATTTAAGATGGGTATAGTTATCAGTTAAATGTTAGGTACTGAGATTGCTTGAGGGGAAAATTTAGGATACTATTAAAGTTAACTACTTTTGTTTCTCTATCACGATGAAAAAATATTAGAAGAGAGTAAATCTCTATTTTTTGCATTATCAAAGGAGAACAAATTCATATATTTTAGATTAAAGGAAAGAAATGAAAAAAATAGTTACAGTTTGCTTATTAATTTTTCTCTTGATTAATGTTATGAAAATGCCGACTGCTTTAGGCGCAGAAATGATAGAAGGTGCGGAACTTTTTCAGGTTCATTGTGTGGGTTGTCATGCTAATGGAGGGAATATTGTGAGATGGGGAAAAAATTTAAAAATTGAGACTTTGCAAAGAAATAATTTGGATTCTGTGGAGGCGATCGCTTATTTGGTTAGGTATGGGAAAAATAATATGTCTGCTTATCAAGATCGTTTGACTGAAATGGAGATAGAAGTTGTCTCTGCTTATGTTTTGGAGGAGGCAAAAAATAGTTGGCATTCTGAAGGAATGATGAGTAAGGTAAAAGGTTTTTGGGGTGATTTTTTTAATTATTAATTATTAATAATGAAAGAGTTTTTTACATCTCTAGTTTTCTATTTAATATCAAGTCTTATTAATTAGTTATAATAAAAACGTTGTTCATTTTATTCTGCTTCCTATTTCCTAATTTTTTTATTATGGTTATTTAGATTTGGAGAGATATGATATAACTTTTTAATTATCCATTGTCTATTATGAATTTATGACTTTTCGTAGGAGAAATAATTAGAATCTAGTATCGCAATATGTGCAAGAAGGAATACATAACGCTAAAGACAATAAACTTAAGGAGTTAGATTTAAGTTATCATTTTTCTAGCATAGGTGATGAAAAATTAACTACAAAAGAAAGACAGTAATTCCAGTTTCATTCTCAACAAGTTTTAAGGGTTTTCAAAAGATATTAGAAGCTTAGATAAAAACTAGATATGTCTATTTAGGTAGGGTTGCCAGAAACAGTCTTTTTGTTAAGAATCTTTATTGAATAAAAAGTCATGTATATAGACGAATATATCCAGATGTTTTTTATTGTATCACAAAAATTGTAGGGATGCAAGCAAAAATTCTTTGATGCGAGATTATTTTCATTGTGTGAAGCTCCTGGGGTGGTGGCGGAAGTCTTTGCCTTTTTATTTCTGTCTATCCAAGAGTGATTTTCATTGTGTGAAGCTCCTGGGGTGGTGGCGGAAGTCTTTGCCTTTTTATTTCTGTCTATCCAGCAAAAAAATTAAGGGAAAATTTTTCTGAGTACCTCCTCTATAACTCCCTCTAACTCTTGACTATTAACTACTCCTTGCTCCCTACCTTCCCAAAAAGACTTTTTCAGCAAACTCTAACTAATAAACTTCAAGACCAAAACTATCAACTACCAGCTTACTTCATCCTTTTTCCTTCTTCGTTCTTCCTTAAATCAAACTACTCAACTTAGGATTTCTTTCTCTAACAACTTCAGCATAAAGCATTTCCAATTGAGTAATATTTCGACTTAGAGTATAACGCTCCAAAACTTTTTGCCGAGCTTTGTGCCCTAAAAGAAGACTAAACTCAGGATGGTCTCTAAACACAGGTAATAAAGTTTGTAATTGGCTAGTAACATTATGAGTATTTAAAATTATACCAGCTCCCTTTTCCAACACCTCACCATCAGCACCTGCATCTGTAGCTACACAAGCTAAACCACAAGACATTGCTTCCAATAAAGCCAAAGATAAACCTTCTACTAAAGAAGGTAAAATAAATACATCGGCACCACGCAAAATTTCTATCCGTCGCTGCTCATCACTTACATAACCAAACCAACTAACTCCCTGAACATCGCTATAAAACATTTGGAGAGAGGGAGCTAAAGGTCCATCTCCCACAATGGCTAAACAATTATCATTAGTCATATCGGAATGTTTCCAAGCTTTGAGCAGAGATTCAACATTTTTCTCTGTGGATATACGACCTAAATATAGAAAGACACGACTAGCGTTTAACTCAGTTTTCAGACTAGAGACTCCAGGAGAATATTTATCTACATCTACCCCATTGGGAATAACTGCTACTTTTTTGCCCGGAACTCCCAATTTCATTAATAAATCTTTCTGTATTTCTGAAAAAATAATTACTCGGTCATAATTTGCTAAAAAAGGAGCATAAAATTGATAGGCTAAAAATTGGGTCCCAGATTTAATGTTCCGTGGTTTACTGTCAAACTGGGCATGAAAAGTTGCTACTAAGGGAATATTTAATTCTTCACAAATTTCCGGCAGTAAAAAATCTAAGGGAGAGAGGGTGAGGGATGCGTGAACAATATCTGGCTTAAGTTTCTGTAGAGCCTGACTTAAGACTTTACTAGATTTAAGACTAGGTATGGTGTAGCCCTGAGATTTATAGATACAAGGTAGAGATACTTCGTGAAACCTTGACCATTTTTCAAGTTTGGTATCTTCAGTTGCAAAATGAAGGAAGCTAACCTGATAACCTCTATCTAATAGAGTGTTGGTTATTTCTCTAGAGTAGGTGACGTTGCCACAAAAAGGATATTTTTTTCCAAGCCAAGCAATATGCATTCAGATGAACGGGCGGATATTGTGATTGAGGGATTTTATCATAAACAGACAAAAAATTTCTCAGTTTGTAAATAATACCATCTGCTATATCAAAAACTTATATATGTATGGTTATTTGCCAGAAGTCATAATTAAGAAGTCAGAAGTTAGGAAAGAATAGAACTTCTGATTTTTTTTGGTTACGGCAGGGAGTAGGGAGTAGGGAGTAGGGAGTAGGAAGTCAACCCACCCCTAACCCTTCCCAGGAGGGGAAGTCAAGAGGAGTCAAGAGTTTTAGAGGACTTGTAAAAATTATCCCTTGCCAACTATGCCTAAGTCTTACCCAAATACTTACTTTTTCACTTTTATAAGGTAAAAATCTGCTACTTTTACGGTTACTGATAAATCACTACTTAAAAAGCCTGATCTGTGAAAGCTTTTAGATTTGTTCAGCAAGCCTTATTTAATCAACAAGCCCTATTTATTATTTTAGCGATCGCCTGTCTGAAAAGTTTTAGTTATCAATTTTAACTTATAGTTTTAATTTTTTCAATTTTGTCATCAATCTCTAACAAAAAATGGCAAAATTTTCTGGATATAGCTAACAGAATTTCAATAGTTTCAGCTTTTTCATGGTAATATAGGCAAATTATAATCTAAGGCTTTTTATTGCCTAGTAAGATTTTACAGCCTGAAATACTTATGATTTGGTTGTTTACACTGGCGATCGCCTGATTTAGATTTGAGGATGACGATCTAATTTTTCTCGATGACTTATATACTGGTTTGACGTATTTGCAACTTTGTGGTATCTATTCAATTCTTTAAATATTTATAGGGATTTTCACTAACCTTGACTACAAAACTTTTTCCCTCTGCTTTCTGCCTTTTGCCTTCTGCCTTTATTTTTCCAATTCGAGCATAGTGTATTTGTATATTAGACTGATAAATTGATATTGTTCAGAATTAAAGATTATCTTGTTGGTCAACATCAAATTCTTTATTTGTGTGAGGCAAATTCTATGTATCGAATATTAAAAATTAAACAAATTCTGACTGGTACTTTAACAATCATGGCCAGTATTACTTTCATTTCAATTGGAAGTATACAGATTTCTTCGGCAGCAGAATCTTATAGTCAATCTTTGCAAGAACTTTATGAAATGCGCGATCGCGTGGTTAATGAGTTAGAATCTTTGCCTACTCCTCGCAAAAGATTATTCTTTTCTGAGGAATATCAAACAACATTTGAAAAACAACAAAAGTTAGTTGAAAGGTTGCAAGAAATTGAACTTCAAATATTAATAGAAGAGCGAGCGAATGATAATTGGAAACAAGCAATAAATCTGGGAAACCAAGCTGCTGAAGTTGGAGTATCTCCAAATCCAACTGTTAAAACTAGAGAAACTCAAAAATATCTTTGGCAACAAGCTATTTCTAATTTAGAGGAAATTCCGGCTGATTCATTTTTGGGAGAAAGAACTAATAGAAAACTTGAAGAATATAAACTTAATCTTGATAGTTCGTCTTATCATTTAAACTTAACTAAATCTAATTTTTTGGATAAAATTCGTAAAGAAAGTGGTTTATCAAGTAGAGCTGCAATTACTATCTGTAATTTACGGAGAGAATGTCAGGACTTAAATGGGGATAAACCTCCTGCAAGTCCAGCAAGTTTAATTAAAGTTCCTGTTGCTGTGGCATTGATGGAAAAGGTATATGAAGAAAATATTAGTTTAGATACTCCTGTTTTTGTGAGTAGGGGAAATTTTACTGAAGATGGGTCAGAAATCCGAGCTAGTGAGTATTATCCTTTGAAAACTTTGGTCGATCAAATGATTGACCGTAGTAGTAATATTGCTACAAATCAATTAATTGATTATTTGGGACAACCTTATATTAATAAGGTTCTTAAGGATGATGGTTATAGAGTTATTCGGGTAAATTATAAATTAATGGGCAACCGCATTAAGCCCAAAAATCCTGGTAAAGGTCGTAATACTCTAACTAGCAATGAGCTGACAGATATGATGGTGTCTATATATAATTATGAGTATCCAAATTCTGATGTATTGATAGAAGCATTGGCTAGTCAGAAGGATTTGTTATTAGGATATGCTGGTTTAGAAGATTTGCCGGAAGTTGAATGGTTGGGTGAAAAGACTGGAGAAAATTCTCGCGCTCTGGGTACTACTTTAGGGTTTAGTATTGATGATGAAGTTTATGTGATGACTGTGGTTGATAGTTTTGGTGGACGAGACCCCCAGATTCGTGCTTGTGTGAATAAGTTGGCACAATATTTGATTGATAATAATGGTTTGTTTTAATTAAGGGAGTAGGGGGTAGGGAGTAGTTAAGAGTTAGGAAGAATGGTCTCTTAATTTTTCTGTTTTAGTGAGCCTTCTGATGCTAATTTGTTTGAATCTTGTTTTACCTAGAAGCTGACACTTTTTCCAAAGCTAAAAAGATTGCAACTTTTATTTTTAAAAGCTTTGATGTTTAATCAGTAAACCCTGCTTAGTTTTTTTTCGTATAGCAAGCCCTAAATAGATTGTAAATTTTTCTGGTAGGGGTTTGGTCTTCAAACCTCTACAGTTTTTTTTACAAATCATTTGTTATGACTATACCTACTTATTTAACAGTGCATTTTTATAAAGTAAACCGATAGATTTATAAGTTAAATTATTAAGAATATATCAATATGTTTGTTAAAGAAAAAGAAGCTATTAATATCCTAGAAAAAGAGGATATTAAGTTGATTAATTTAGAGGAATTTTGGGAGTGGTATCCTGATGGTTATGGTAGATTTGAATTACATAATGGAGAAATTTTTGCAGTGCAACCTACTGGAACTAACGAACAAGTAGCTGGTTTTCTAGCTTTGGAAATAGGTGTGGAAATTAAACGTCTAAATTTGCCTTTTTTTATCCCTCGACAAGGATTAATTAAAGCTATAGATTCGGATAAATCTGCTTATATTCCTGATGTAATGGTATTAGATTCTAATGCTATGGAAAATGAACTAATGTGGAAGAAGCGATCGACTATTACTGAAGGTACAAGTATTAAATTAGTAATAGAAGTAGTAAGTACAAATTGGCAAGATGATTATTTAACAAAGTTGGCAGAATATGAAAAATTAGGGATATGTGAGTATTGGATAGTTGATTATTTAGGGTTAGGAGGAAGGCGTTATATTGGAGATCCAAAACAACCAACAATTTCAGTTTATCATTTAGTTCAGGGTGAATATGCGCTAAATTTATTTAGAGGTCAAAATGTAGTTAATTCTCCTACTTTTCCAGAACTCAATTTGACCGCAGAACAAATATTTCAAATCGGGCAATAATTTCAGTTATCAGTTATTAGTATTTGAGCCTATTTTCTGCATTATTTTAGATTGGAACTAAAAAAAAATCCAAAACCTGAACAATAAAATCTACATCTGCTTTTATAATACAAAGTGGTGGTTTAATCCGTAAAATATGACGATATAAACCGCCTTTACCAATAAATAATTAATCCTAAATCTTTAGATGCTTCGTGAATTTGGGATGCAAGTTCAGTAGTGTTTTCACCAAAAGTGTTAAGTTTAACTTTTGTCTTCTGACTCCTGCTTCAAATCTGAAAGATGTCCACGTTCTTCTAAAACGTTCGTAATGTATTCAGCACCAGTAATATGTTGACCACCAGTAATGTTGAGAATTTCTCCATTAATATAACCATTACTCATTAGCATAACTACTGCTTCTGCCACATCTTCAGGCTTTCCAATCCGCTTAACCGGAATTTTTTCTGAAATAGAAGGAATAATAGTATCGTATTTATCTTTTAACAACTCACGAACAGCAGGGGTATCTACCCAGCCTAAAGAAACTGCATTTACTCGAATAGGAAGCTAATTCCAATGCTAAACAATGAGTAAGTTTTTGGACTGCTGCTGCAGCCACAGCCACCATAGTTCTGCCTGGCAAAAGACGATTTACATTAATAGATGATACTAATGTAATCGAACCACTCTTCGGCATTTTTGGCACTGCGGCACGCACTACATATAAAGGACCAAAAATTCGCTCTTCTAAAGATTGGCGAAACTTATCAGGGTGAGTATCAAGAATTTTGCCTAGAGTCCTTGTACTTCCAGGAAGGAAGACATGATCGACACGATTATGTTTCTCAAAAATATTTTGTATTGAAACTTCATCACTTACATCAGCCACAGCGATTTTTACATTACCCATTAGATTAGATTTCGCTCTTTCTAATCTTTCTGAAGAGCGACTTGCAATCGTTACGTTAGCTCCTTGTTCAAGTGCTAATCGTGCTGTTTCAAAGCCGACACCACTACTCCCACCAATAATTACAATATTTTTTCCCTGAAGTTTCATCGTCATATAGTTTTAGTTTGTTGTTTCAAAATTTTACCTGGACGCTTGACTTTACATTTTATGGTTATTCTTCTTCATAAGAACTAAAAGCAAAATCCAAAACTTGAATAATAAAATCTACATCTGCTTTTGTAATACAAAGTGGTGGTTTAATCCGTAAAATATTACGATATAAACCACCTTTACCAATAATTAATCCTAAATCTTTTGATAATTCGTGAATTTGAGATGTAAGTTCAGAATTTGGTTCTTTTGTTTCCCGATTTTTAACTAAGTCAAGACCAACCATTAATCCACAACCACGAACATCCCCAATACATTCATATTTTTCTTGTAAATCATTAAGATTTTTGAGTAAATAATCTCCAACTAGAGAACAATTTTGTTGTAATTTTTCCCTTTCAATTATTTCTAAAACTGCTTTACCTGCAGCACAAGAAACAGGATTTCCAGCAAATGTATTAAAGTGCATTTTTTGAGTAAATGCTTGAGAAATTTCAGGTGTTGTAACAACGGCAGCAAGAGGTAATCCATTTCCAATACCTTTAGCTAAAGTGACAATATCAGGTTTAATATTCTGAAGTTCAAAACCCCAAAAACCTTTACCAGTTCGACAAAAACCAGTTTGTACTTCGTCAATAATTAATAATCCTTTTGCTTGATGAACATAATCAGATACTTTCCTTAAATATCCATCTGGATAAACTATTACTCCTCCCATTCCTTGAATAGACTCAGCAAAAAAAGCAGCAATTTTTCCACAGGTTGCATATTGAATAATATTCTTAATTTCATCAGCATATTTATCAGCAACATTACTATCATTATTATTCCAAATACCCCTATAAACATCAGCATTTAAAGCATGATGAATCCCAAAATTATGAGGTGGAGAATATTTCCAACTACTTTGAGATGTTAATCCCATCGTATTACCACTCATACCATGATACCCATTGCGGAGAGTAATTATCTCAAAATTTTCAGTATAAACCCTCGCCATTAACATTGCTAAATCATTAGCTTCTGAACCAGAATTAACAAAGTAAACCATTGATAAATCATCTGGCATTTTATCTACTAACATTTGGCTATATTCAGCAATTGTTGGATGTAGATAAAGTGTGGTTAAATGTTGCAATTTTGCTGATTGTTCTTGTACAGCTTTAACAACATGAGGATGACAATGACCAACATTAATTGTTGCTATTCCTGCAAAAGCATCTAAATAACGTTTCCCTGTTTCATCAAAAACATATTGCATCGAACCTTCTACAATCATAATTGGTTGTTGATAGTAGGTAGAAACAACTGGATTTATATGTTGTTTTCTTAATTCAATTACTTGTTGTTTTGAAATACCAATATATGGAGTA
>NZ_JAYKGW010000146.1:0-11288 GCF_035285525.1 Okeania sp.
TAGATTAATAATTAGCGATCGCTAAAATCCCAAATTCCAATAGCATTGATCATGGCAGTCACCGTACTACTTCAAAAACTTACAGTTCCCCCTGGTCAAAGGTGATTAGTCCACAACCTACAGTGGACTGAATTTGAATCTGTTCTAGAAGAGTTAGGGGAACATCGCTCTTCCAGAATTACTTATTATCAGGGAACTTTAGAAATTAGAATGCCTACCCCAAAACACGAAGTTGATAAAGAACTCATAGGCGATGTGGTGAAAATTTTGCTTGATGAGTTAGAAATAGACTGTGAGTGTTTTGGCTCTACTACTTTCAAGGGAGAAACTATGGAAAGTGGTATCGAACCGGATCAATGTTTCTATATTGAACACCATGCTCGAATGCGAAGCAAGCGACGAGTAGAGCTGAATGTCGATCCACCACCCGACTTAGCTATTGAAGTAGATGTTACCTCTAAAACTCAGCTAAATGTCCATGAGAAATTAGGTGTACCTGAACTTTGGCGTTATGAGAAAAACCAACTGAAGGTTTATCTCTTGCAACCAGGAAAAGAATACGAGGAAGTTTCCACCAGTCCAACATTTCCTAGATTAGCCATTCAGGATTTGGTGGCAGAAGTTTTAGTTCAAAGTCGCGATATTGCTAGAAGTCCTGCTTTACGAGCTTTTCGCAAAAGAATCAGAGAAATAGTCTAGTCAAGAAAAGTCAAGTTAAAAATGAAAAAAAGCATGACTACAGAAGTTTTTATATCAGTGAACCACATAAAAAAAATGATAATCTAGTAGAAACCTTCCATCGAACGTCCCTACTGTTTGTTGTACTTAGATAAAATTTGCAAATAACTGGAAAAAAAGGACTGTAAAATAAAATTTACATTGTAGCGTCGAACCTAAATTATGTATAATCGCATTTTAGAGTTAGAGTCAGATCATCCATTTTCTTTTGAGCGCTTGTATAGTCATCCAGGTTCTCTTATTCCCTACGACAAAGGCGGTACTCGCAAACAAATTGCAATTATTGGCGGAGGAATAGCCGGCCTTGTTAGTGCTTACGAACTAAGTCAACTCAACCATAAAGTTACTTTATTAGAGTCTGATTCTCGTTTAGGAGGAAGGATTAAAACTCATTATTTTAGTGATGGAACTTACGGAGAATTAGGTGCAATGCGAATCCCTACAAGTCATGGTTGCACTTTACATTATGTAGATAAATTTAAGTTACCAAAAAGATCTTTTATTAATTACAATCCTGCAACTTTTTATTATTTGAGGGGAAAGAAAATTCGTTTAGATAATTATCAAGAACTTTTTTCTATTTACAATTTAACCCCTGATGAAAAAGAAGACCCTGGAGTAATTTACGCTCGCTTATTGTCAGAGTTAATTAATTCTTTTTCTGAACAAGAAAAATGGGAATTATTTGCGCCAACTTTTACCAGCGATAAGCTAAAAAAGTACGATAGCCTGTCAGTTAAGGACTTTTTTCGCAGTCATCTTTCCCTCGATGCTTTTGAATTAATTGGTTGTATTACTGGTATAATAGATTATCATAATATTTCTTTATTAAATGGTTTGATTGATTTCTTTGCTTGGTATCAAGTTGAGCAATACGAACTCATAGGAGGAATGACAACTTTAGTGAATGCTTTGGTGAAAAGAATATCAGGAAAAATTGAGACTGGAGCCAAAGTAACACATATAGCAATGACAGATAAAGGGGTTAGAGTTGGCTGGAATAACTTAGATAAACCAAAAACAGCAGAATTTGATTATGTGATCTTTGCTCTTCCTGCTACTGCTCTAGCTCAAATTAATTTTGACCCTATTTTACCCAGTAAACAACAAGAAGCTATTAACAATTTGGGTTATTGTAGTGCTAGTAAAACTTTATTACACTGTAAGTCTCGCCCTTGGGAATTTGCAGATAATATCTATGGTGGGGAAAGTTTTACAGACCTAAATATCGAAAAGTGTTGGTATCCTTGTGATAATGCTCAATTAGATTCAAATAACTTTTCTCAACCTCATTTTGTTACTAAAAATAAAGATATTTCTTATCAACCATCAGTGTTTACTGCTGCTTATCGCTGGTCAGATAATTCCAGGAAATTTATGGCTTTAGATGAAACAAATAAAGCCGATTTAACCTTAGATGAAGTTGAAAAAATTCATCCTAATATTAAACAATATACCGATGATATTATTCATAGTATTTGGGATGAAAATCACCAGCTTAGTTCTGGTTCTTATGCCTATTTTGCTCCAGGAGAACGAGATAAATATCAACCTTTTATGGGACAACCTTATCCTATTAATAATCCTCGTGTTTTCTTTGCTGGAGAACATTTAGCCATCAATCACGCTTCAGTTCAAGGAGCAATTCAAACCAGTGTTACAGCAGTTATTGATATTCTCAAAATGTCTATTTAGGGCTTGCGTATGGAAAGCTAAAAGTCTTATGGTTCTCGGTCTTAGGAGTTTTTAGATTCAGTTTATCTCCTTATTATTCGCTCTTATTTGTCTGAAAATACTGAGATTTTCTGCTGAAATTCCCAAAAATTTCTTCAGATAAAATGGCCAAAAGCGTCGCTTCTTCCCCCATCTCCGCGTCTCCACGTCCCCGTGTCCTACCCCCACCAACCAATTTATTCAGCAAACCCTATTTAGGGTTTGCCCTTGTCAACCAAAATCCTAGCTTTTTTAGTACCTAAAAAAGTACCAGATTTTCGCTCTTGTAGGCTGCTCAAGTGAGTATTTTGGCATATACCAGAGTTGGCAAGGGATAATTTTTCCTATGTACCTCTTCTAACACTCCTTATTCCCTACTCCCTGTCAGAATAATAACGTATTTTTTCTATTGGTACCTGACTAGATAATGCTTTTTCAATGTCGTAGGGAAAAGGAGGGAAAATTGGTTGGTAGTCTTTCGGTGTCAAAGGTTTGTGTCGGACAATAGCATTTACCATAACACAAGTTTCGTCATAAGGATTGATAGCACCATGAGGAATTTTTGGTGCTACTTTAACCACAAAAGAATCTTGTTCGCTCAAAGGAATATATTGATATTTGCCTGCGGACAAAATTACCCAAATAAACTTACCACGAACTACTTGAATGTAATCTGTTTGATTGCGATGAACATATAAATTTTCCCTAGTGTTTGGTGGATATGTAGCCACCATAGTTTCGTTACAATTAAGGCTAGTATAATAGGAAATTCCCTCCGGTACAGTTTCTGAATTAAGTTGTAAAATTTCTATACTAGGTATCTTTGCCATTTTCATTTACCTTGTGAATTAATATCAAATCTGCTGGGCAACGGAAGTACTACAAGAAACCGGGTTTGTCGGAGGTAGATTGTATAGGACCCCTAACCGTATCTTTACAAAAGTGAGGATTAGGAGACAGTAGTCACAACATGAAGAAATAGAATAGGGAAAAAAGTATAAAAATAGCCCCATTATGCACCATCTCCCCGACTCCCCGACTTTCCACCTAATTTTATAGAACCCAAATGGCTTCTATAGAACCCGGTTTCTGGGTTTCCCCTGGGTAAGTCCTGTTTATATTTTATATTCTAGAACTTTCATCGCTGCATTATGCCCTGGAATCCCACTAACACATCCTCCCCGTTTAGCTCCAGAGCCACACAGGAAGATATTATCAAAGCCAATTTCTACACCCCACATTCCCCGTTCTTCCTCTGATTCTACAAAAGGCCAGGAAAGAGATTGATGGAAGACATGACCTGTGGGAATACCCACTTCTCGTTCCACATCCACTGGAGTCGCAATATCAACACAAAGTTGACCATTTTCATCCCGCGCTATACAATCTTCTATGGGTTCTAATAAATATTGATTTACGCCATTAAGATACCTCTCCAATACTTTCTGTTTCTCTGTTTCATTGTCTTTCACAAATAAGCTATAAGGCATTTCCAACCCAAATAAAGTTAGAGTCTGATAACCTTCTGTTCTCAGAGATGGGGATAGAATAGAATCATCTGTTAAACTATGACAATAAAACTCGCCAGGGGGATGTTCTGGTATAATTCCTTCACCAGCCATTTTGTAACTATCAATGATGTTTTGATAACCCTCGTTAACATGGAACGTTCCAGTAAATGCCTCTACAGAATTGTAATCTGCCTTCAAACGGGGTAACTTCCTTAAAACCATATTAATTTTGACAAACGATCCTTCATCTTTCGGATCCTTAGGAGGATTATACCCACTCAACAGTTGGGAAAGTTTTTTCGGAGCAAGATTAACTAAAACATATTTTCCATTGACATAGTTTTCTTGGCGATCTTGTTGAAACTTTACAGTTGCTTCCCCTTTGTCTGGGTCTATTTTTGTGACTTCAGCACCGTTGAGTATTTCCACACCATTTTTTTGGCATTGACCAACAAGTTCCTCTGTCAGTTTGCCCATACCACCGACAGGAACGCACCAATCCCCTGTACCATTAGCAATAATATGATAGAGAAACGTCCGATTTTGTTTTAAGGATGAATCATGGGGATGGGTAAACGTGCCAATAGTGCCATCAGTGAATACTAAACCCCGCACCAAATCACTTTGAAAAAATTCTTCAATCGCAACTCCCAAGGGTTGCTCAATAAATAATTGCCAAGCTAGCTTTTCTTCTTCTGTCTGAAAGCGATTTTTTATTTCATCTTTAGTCTGCATCGGTTCCAGCAATGAAGGCCAGATGTTCTTTCCTAGAGACTTTTGGAGTTGATGAAACTTGACATAGCTTTGATATTCTTCTAAATTTCCGGTGAGTTGTTTAAAGGAATGCTCGGTGACAACTTCAGATTCATTACTAATCAATAAACCCTGATGTTTCCCGTTTTGCTCAAATGGAGTGAAGGAAGCGGGATTTCTTTGTCGGAATTTAAAATCTAAATCTAAATCTGAGATAATTTTTTGTGGGAGCATTCCCACTAAATAGGCATAAACTGAGAGTTTCGCTTCAATACCAGGAAATAGTTGGCGGGAAACAACTGTTCCTCCTACTTGCTCTTGTTGTTCTAGCACCAAAACAGATTTACCCGCTTTAGTAAGATAACAAGCAGCAATGAGTCCATTGTGTCCACCACCAACGATGACTACATCATAGTTTTTTTGTATATTTGAAGATGTCATAGTTTTTTCTACTAATTAGGTAAAATATCAAGATCGGGACTTACCCATAGCAACCAAGAAACCGGGTTTATTACTTTGATTGTTGTTCAAAGCAGGAAATTTCTTTGATAAACCCGGTTTCTGCGTAAGTCCTAATCAATATAGGAGGAATCTACCCGATCGAGCAAACGGCGATTAGCTTCCCAAACGAGTTTAAATTCTTGGTTATCCTGGTGAAATGGACCCTCAAACTGCTTTGCTGTATGTTCGCAAATCTCAGGTGGTGGTATAATTGGTTTGGCACTGCTATTTAACACATTAACCTGAATTTCGCAAGCCTTATTTAGGTAGTACATATAGTAAAATGCTTCTGCCACTGTTTTACCTACTGTTAAAAGACCGTGATTACGAAGGATTAAACATTTCTTGTCTCCTAGAGATGCCACCAGTCTTTCTCGCTCATCCAAGTTAAGTGATATTCCCTCATAATCATGGTAGGCAACCCGATTATAAAATTCCATCGAAATTTGGTTAAGCGGCAACAAACCTTCTTCCATCGCAGCAACTGCCATGCCACTGATAGTGTGGGTGTGGATGATGGCATGAACATTGGGGCAACCTAAATGAATAGCACTGTGTATCGTAAATCCTGCTGGATTTACTTCCGCATCTGCTGGATCGATTTTATTACCATTAGCATCGACTGGAACCAAATTTGATGCACATATTTCCTCGAACATCATACCATAGGGATTAATCAGGAATATTGGTGGTTCCTCTTTAATGCGTACAGAAATATGGGTGTAGATCATGTCTGTCATCCCATAGTAGTGAATCAAGCGGTAAGCAGCAGCAAGATCGACGCGCAACTTTTGTTCTTCTTGGGAGTAGGAGGTAGTTATGGGATTTTTGAGTTTAGAGTTGATCATCTTGTTTAAATAAATTTACTGTGGGAAACGAAATCGCCTTCTTTAAGATCGGTTAATTTATAACCAAAAGAAGTCAAGGTATCATCACCCTTAGCTTTGATCAGGGAGTATAAACCATCCAGAAATATCTTTGAATAGCGAGCTTGGGAATCCACAAAACGCATTGTATATGCCATTCTTGATGGTAATTTTCCTTCTAGGAGAGGGACACTTCTATGCCAAACAAATTTGTCTAATAAAAGAGCATCACCTACTTCAAAATCATCTTCTACTTTATTTTTCTCTAAAACTAAGTTTTCCAGTTTAGAGGCGTAGAAAAAATCCAAATAATTAAAATCTTCGGTTTGACAAAATTCAGCAAAATCTTGGTGTTGGATCGCTTCGTACCGGAGAGCATAGTACCCAAAAGTAGGATAAGCCTTTTGAGGTACGTATGCCATACCTCCATGTTGCTCTTTGGTGTTAATGGGAACTAGGGGTATCCAAATAGAATAGGCTAAATCTTCTGGTTTAATAAAGTTGAAGCTAACTAAATCTAGATGGAATGGAAATCCTTTTTTGTTTGGTTTTAATTCAAATCCCACACCTTGGGTGAAGATTAATTCATTGGCAATTAATTGCTTGAGGGTATTTTTAAAGTTTTCGTCGGAATAGATGTTTTTGGTTACGGCATTTTCCAGATCGTAACCAACTCTGGAAAAATCCCCACTATAAGATTCGGGAACTTTTTGGACTTGATTGGATTGAGCGATTAAATTCTGTAATTTATCGATCGCTTCATCTGTAAACAGTTTTTTGAGTTTGAGAAACCCATTCTCAGCAAAAGACTTTTTTTCTTCTGCGGATATAGTAATTTTGTTGACTAGCAAAGACATAAGCTTTTAATCAGGATGTATAATTTAGGATTAGTCAGGACTTACGCACGCGCAAGGTATTTCTGTCATTGCTTCAGCAAGCGACAGCGTTTCGCTCCGCGACATGAATGCAAAGCATTCCGTAAGGATAGCAATCTCAAATGACCAAAACTCCTCCCGAATGCGTAAGTCCTGTTAGTAAGAGCTATAAACAAATTTACTCTTAGAGATTAAATTGCCCTCTTTCAGATCGCTTAATTTATAACCAAAGGAAGTTAAAGGATCATCTCCCATAGCTTTCACCATGTAATTAAAATCATCAAGAAATTTTTTCCCATAGCGGGCTTGGGAATCGACAAAACGCATTGTGTATGCCATCCTCGAAGCTAACTTTCCTTCCTTCAGAGGAACACTCCTATGCCAGACAAATTTGTTTAGTAACAGAGCATCACCTACTTCAAAGTCATCTTCCACTTTATTTTTCTCTAGAATCAATTCTTCCACTTTGGAAGCATGGGGAAAGTTAAAAAATTTAAAATCTTCAGTTTGACAAAATTCGACAATATTTTCATGTTGTACTAATTCATAAATAAGTGAAAAATATCCAGAGGCAGGATATACTTTTTGAGGTACATACGCGATTCCTCCATGTTGCTCTTTGGTATTAATAGGAACTAGGGGTATCCAAAGAGAATAGGCTAAATCTTCTGCTTGAATAAAGCTAAAGCTAGCTATATCTAGGTGGAAATAGAATCCTCTTTTGTGGGGCATTAATTCAAATCCCACACCTTGGGTAAAGATTAATTCATTCTTGATTAACTGCTTAATAGTATCTTTGAAGTTTTCCTCAGAATAGATTTGGTGAGTAACAGAATTTTCTACACCGTAACCTATTCTGGAAAAATCTCCAGTATAATATTCGGGAGCTTTGGTTATTTGATTAGAATTGTAAGTCAGCTCCCGTAATTTATCTGTAGCTTCCTTGGTTAATAGTCTGTTTAGCTTGATGAATCCATTTTCCCAAAAGAATTCTTTCTCGGTTTGGGATAAGGTGATTTTGTTTATTAATGAAGACATTTAATTTAGGGAATTCAAAATTCAAAAGTCAGATTTTATAGATCGAATTTTAAATTAGTATAATTGATAGCAAGCAATAAAACAATACTATGTTAACAATCTTACTTTGTTAATTTAACAAGCGACATCAATCATGGTGTTAGGTTCTAAAACTTGGAGATGCCAATTAGTAATTTCTTCTCCGGGTATCAAAATTGGACTCCCTGGGGGAACTTTCTTGATACAACAACTACTTATTTTACCTAATGCTTGCCCAATGGGTAATTTTTCTTTCTGGCTAAAGAAAGCATCTTTAGGTAAAGTCTTGATTTGAGGGCGACGGCAAAAGTAACTATCAGGTAAAACCTGTTTTATTGGTTTTTCCCTCAGAATGGGTACAACTTTAGCCAAAGTTTCCCGCATAAATTGGAAATCTTGTTGATTGTGATGGAAAGAGAAAATTAATAATAATCCTTCCTCTCCAGCAAATTCCCCATCAATCCCCTGTTCGTACAAAAATTCTTCTAACTCCGAACCCGTAAGGCGATCGCTCTTTAAATAAATTTTCAGAGGATCGGTAACTTGGGCATCATAAGTTAAAACCTTGCCGTAATCATCTAATTGACTGCGCAGAGCATCGCATTCTTGAATCGCTTTGTCAAATAAAGCCTTACCTCCTGCCGAAAATCCCCGATTAATAGCATCTTCAAGACTTAACATCAAAAGATTACTGCGGGTAGTAGTTTCAAATAAAGGCAAAACTCCCATCACTTGTTCGGTGCTAAACTGGGAAGATTCAGGCAAATGTAACAAACCAGTTTGTACTAAACTACCCGCATATTTGTGCATACTATGGGAAACTATATCTGCTCCAACACTAATTGCTGATTGCCATTGTTCGTCAAGAAAGGGAAAATGACTACCGTGAGCTTCATCCACTGCTAAAGCTATCCCATGCTTTTGACAATAATTAGCTATCGTGACCAGATCGATAGTTACGCCTTCATAACTCGGATGAGTTAGTAACAGTGCGGATACACCACTCGTTTCTAAAGCAGTAATCACCTCATCAGTAGTCGGCATCAGTGACTCAGAAGGAATAAAATAAGGCTCTAATCCTGCTAAGATGATGCCGTTTATGGTAGAAATATGACTATTAAGGGCGATCGCCACTTTTTGATACTGAGTACCTAGTAAAGCACAAGTGGTTAAAACTCCTTGACTACCTCCTGCTGTGAGCCAGAAAGTATGTTTTGTGCCATACAGCTTAGAGAAATACTTCTCTATATTTTCAGTACGAGGGCGAGTCAGAAATGGTGCATCATATTGGTAAATTTCTTCACTCAGACGATGACCATTACTTTTAATACCTTGATGAGCAGGAGTATAGAGACTAATCTGAATATCCTGATTGTGGGATGCAATCAGCTTATAAGTAGAAGATACTTGATTCATCAATTTACAGAAAAATCGGTTTGAGTTGGGGTATGGGGCGAATTGTACTTTCTACCGCAATCCCATTCCGTAAAGCTAACAGTAATCCTGTCGCTTCCATGTAGCTATTGACACGATATATCTTGTGTCCCTGAGTTTCAATTTGTAGTTTTTCCGGCGTAATATCGTACTTTGTGGTATTATTCTGAACTAAAATTATGGGAACTCCTTGGTCTAAAGACGCTAAGAAAGGTATATTTCCTACAGTTGTTTCTGGCATTACCACTGCCGAAATATTCTCGACAGATATCCTGGTTTCACCTGCTGCTATAGGAGTATCAAATCTTACCGGGCGAGGAGAATTAATCAAACCATTCATGGGAGAACAAAGATAGGCACTAGAAATTAATTCTGCACCATCCCTAGGATCTACTAATTTACCAAATCCTGTATGTTCCCACTCCAATAATAAGGGAGCGTGCGCAGCAGTCAAGGGATAGAAATTAGTCGTCATGTGAGTCAGTATTGCTTCTGCACCACCCCAAGGATTGGCAATAGATTCTCCTCGGTAGTAAGCTTGACGCACTTTATCATCTACTTGCAAAGTAGTCATTAAAGCCACTGCCCCAACTGAAGAATTTTCTACCACATCTAGAGCTTTGATCAATTCCTCCATACCTTGAAATTCCCCAGAAGCATTACCATACTGGGAATAGGTACAGGTAGTTTCTACAGGGCCACCCGTTACAACTACCGGCTCGATATTAATTCCTCCCACCGCCCGCAAACCATTTAAAGCATTAATAACATTGTTTAAAAATCGTTCATCTTTGGGCTTTTCTATTATTGCAGCAATATTTTTGCGCTTCTCAGGAATGACTCCAATATTACCCAGTAGTAATTGACAAATCAGATTTCCTTCTAGATAAAGAACATTATCTTGAGCAAAATAGATATCGGATGCTGTAACTGCATTAGGATTTGTTACTAGATAGTCACAAGCTGAGGCTAAAAGATTGGTACTAGGAGTGGCATCTCCAGCAAAACCACCAATTTCGGCTCTGACTCCGGTGGGAATAATACTAGCTACTACAAATGGTTGATGAGAAACCCGTTGACGGATATTAATGTCTAGTAATGATGGCCAAACAGGTTGTCTCTCAGTTTTGATGAAGCTTGATTCAAATGTGAGGGTATCAGCTTCGACTTTTGTTAAAATCAAGCGAATAGGAACACCTGGTAAGGGAAAGTTGCCTATTTCTTGGGCAATTTTTCTCCAGGTGCGTTGTTGTGGAGGACATTTAATTTCAAAGTCTTTAGTATAAACTTGGGACATCAGTTCAATTATAAAAAAGCAAATTAATTTTTACCTTAAAGTGTGATTTTTAAGTAAACTAAATAATTAAAAAATATTTAATGTTTTTTGATGGGATTTACGCAAATTCTTAGATGAGAGGTTATTCATAGGGGGAGTAATGACCATTAAGCCCTACAGGTGGTTTATAATTTAATATTTTGGGCTATCAACAGTATTAAAATAAGGGACTAAGAAACCGGGTTTATTGCTGTAATTTTGTTGCTTAAACCACGAATCAAATTTTCAAAACTAGAAAATTCTCTATAATATAGTACCTTTCTCTAAAGTCTTGTTGAAGCAAAAAGCTTCAGTCAGAGATACTGATAACTAAATAACTGATAACTAATAACTGAAATGACTGTTACTTATACATTTTTAGGTAAAGGTGGGACAGGAAAAACTACTATTGCATTTGCCACTGCCAAACGATATGCTAGCCAAGGAAAAAGAGTTCTATTTGTAGGACAAGAACCTGCTTCAACATTATCTTTAATATTAGGTACAAATATTGGTCCTGAACCTA
>NZ_JAYKGW010000147.1:0-29468 GCF_035285525.1 Okeania sp.
CAGTAGAAAAATTTAGGAAAGTTTTCCTGTAGTAGAATTTCTCAAACTCAAACAAACAAATATTATCTTTCCATAACCACTCAAAACTATCACCTTGGAAAATTCCCAATTTAATCAGCAGAAAAACTTCAGAGAATTTTCCTGTAGTAGAATTTCTCAAACTAAGACAAACAAATATTATCTTTCCATAACCACTTCCAACTACCACTTCAGAAATTTAGTCTCAACTCTTAATCAAATTAAAATTTCTAATTTAATCAGTAGAAAAATTTAGGAAAGTTTTCCTGTAGTAGAATTTCTCAAACTCAAACAAACAAATATTATCTTTCCATAACCACTCAAAACTATCACCTTGGAAAATTCCCAATTTAATCAGCAGAAAAATTTCAGAGAATTTTCCTTCAGTCAAATTAAAATTCCAATAATCAGCTACGATAGTCTAATTATTATAATTATTATTTTGTAAACAAAAAAAAGCTGAAAGCTGATACCTAATTCCCATAAAAAAACTGTGAACTCGATAGACTCTTTCCTCAAACGCTTTGAACATTTCGGGGTTGAACTTGGCCTCCAACGCATTTATCAACTTCTAGATAACTTAGACAACCCTCATTTCCAAGTACCCATAATTCATGTTGCTGGAACTAATGGTAAAGGTTCCGTCTGTGCTTACCTCTCATCCATCCTCAAAACAGCAGGATATAAAGTCGGACGTTACACCTCCCCTCACCTGGTTGACTGGACAGAACGTATTTGCCTCAACGAACAAAAAATTTCCTCCAATATATTAGAAGAATTATTAGAAAAAGTAGAAGCAGCTATTCAACCAGAACAACCTTCACCCACTCAGTTTGAAGTTATTACTGCTGCTGCTTGGTTATATTTTGCCCAACAAGAAGTAGATGTAGCAGTTGTAGAAGTAGGTTTGGGAGGTAGACTAGACGCTACGAATGTTTGTCACCAACCAATGGTGACAATTATTACTTCTATTAGCTGGGAACATTGGCAAAGATTAGGTTCTACTTTGAGTCATATTACTGGGGAAAAAGCGGGTATCCTAAAACCAAGATGTCCTGCCATCATTGGAGTATTACCCCCTGAAGCAAAAAAAGTAGTAGAAAAACGTGTTACCAAACTAGAATGTCCTGTTGTTTGGGTCGAACCCGCTGAATTATTACAAGAAAGTCAGGAAAATAACTCATTCCCAGTAGCTAATTATCAAGGTCTTGAATATAAAGTACCATTATTTGGAGATGCACAATTAATAAATTCAGCGATCGCTATTGCCACAGTTCAAGTGCTAGAAACTCAAGGTTGGGAAGTCCCTACCGCAGCAATAAAACAAGGAATAGCTGCAACTAAATGGCCTGGACGCTTACAATGGACTACATGGAAAAATCGCCAATTATTAATTGATGGTGCCCATAATGCTGCTGCTGCTCAAGTATTGGGACGTTATGTCAGAACACTCAATTATCCATCTATCAGTTGGGTGATGGGAATGCTTTCTACTAAAGAACATTCGGCAATTTTTCAAGCACTTTTGAGACCAGGCGATCGCCTCTACTTAGTTCCTGTACCAGACCATAGTTCGGCTGACTTGGAGCAACTTAGGACTATGGCTCAGGATATATGCACAGAATTAGAATTTTGTCAAGTTTATTCCCATCTAACAGCAGGTTTAGAAAAGGCTATTAATGACAGTGAAAATTTAATTGTTTTATCTGGTTCTCTATATTTATTAGGTCATTTTATCGCCATTAGCAGTCACTAAAGTATCAGCTTTAACTAGGGTCTACTGATTAAATTTCACAGTCTTTACATACTAATGTTTTTAGCCTTTTGAGGTCGTGAAAAAGAACCTGTTTTTTAGCTTTTAATAGTCCTCAAGTTAGGATTTTAGACATCATTGAGCAAAAAAAATTACCCCCCTACTCCCCTACTCCCCTACTCCCCTACTCCCTACTCCCTACTCCCTACTCCCTACTCCCTCCACTTCCCTTCAGCAAGCCCTAACTACAGCTAATGGAGGTAAATCAGGTAAAATAGTAAGTTGAATTAATCCTTGATTAACATAATATATTAATTTTTTAGTTAGACTTAATAAATCTTGCTTTAAATAAAAAGCCAAATCTCGCAATGTCATTTGTTTACTTATTAATGCCTGAAATTTTTTGTAGATTGAAGTAGACGCCTGTTGTTTAAGAATCTCAGGTTTATTCAATACAGGTGCTAAATTAGGAGAAAATTTGTGTAAATTTGCATCACACCAATTTTCCCATATTGGCTTTACCTTTTCAAAAGCTTCATAGATGCTCAAACGAAAGATAGGTTGGAGCATATCTGCTCGTAGATGACAACTTATAGAAGTAACCTGTAAAATCTCTAAATTATCTTTCTGAATTAAATCAAATAATATTTCTATCAAAGTATTTTTAATTATAGAAATAGCTTGGGAAGGTGAAATTTTTTCCTGTTTGAGTAAAACATTAATTATGTAATATTGCCAGCTTTGGCAAATATCATAAGTTGAAAAACTTAAAGTTTCTAGAGAAATAAAAGGGCAAAATTGAGCAAAAATTCTACGCCATCTTCGCCAAGAGCTATTACCACCTGTTGCCCAAGTTAGAGAACCCCGATTAAAATATAATTGCCACTGTTGTTCTTGGTTTTGAATTTCTAATTTACCACTAAATTTTTTAGGTATTAGACTAATTAAATGATTAAAAAATCTCGCTCTAGTCTGTTTGGTTGTAGTAATCATTTTTAATACTTCATCAATGCAGTTCTGACTTATAATATTCTCAGTTTTTAGGGAACAGTTCAATAATTAATAATGAATAATTCTAATAAGAAGACTTGCTCAAAGGAAATTTTTTCTTTTCTCTCTATTAATAGAGAGGTTTTGTATCCTTGTTTTCGGCTAGAAATTTCAGTCTTTTGATTTACTTTTTGATTTTTTACAATCAATTTAGGATTGCTATTATATTAGTTTTTTCTTTAATTTGTTTATCTACATTATTTATTTAGTCAATTCTGTATAATGTATAATTTATTTATTGGAGGTAGATTAACTTCTGCCTGCTTTAATAATAAAGCAATAAAAATTTAGACACAACTCAAATAAGATTACTAAGTACATCAGCAAAATTAATTACACATTCTCTTTAGATATCTCCCATATTATCCAGAAATAATTGATAATTTCTGCCTATTCCCTGTTATCTGTTCCGTCCCTCAGCTAGGAAATTAATTTTGCATGACTACTTAATATATATAATTTATAGGTAAGCATTCCACAGGAAATGCTTATATATAGTAAAGCAACAAAACCAAATTTTTATTAAAATTAAAATCGGGAGAAAAATGGTTAATTACTTAAAAAACTTCTTTAAAAGAAAGCAGCCGGGAATAGGAATAGAACTAGGTCCAGAAAGAATTAATATTGCAGAAATTCATCAACAAAAAGACAAATTAAAATTAGTAAATTTTGCTACAGCAGAAGTACCAGAAGATGTGTTCTTTGAAGGTCAAATAATTGATGCCCCCACAATGGCAGAACTAATAGAGTCAATTATGACAGATAATAATATCAAAACTCGCAGAGTAGCAACAGCAATTTCTGGAAGAGAAGCTGTCACCCGTGTAATTCCTGTACCAACAGAATTAAACGACCAAGAACTAAAAGATTATATGAATCAAGAAGCAGGTTTATACTTACCATTCCCCAGAGAAGAAGCAGATGTAGACTATCAAAAATTGGGAGTAATAATAGACCCAAATGATGACTTAGAAAAAGTACAAGTAGCTTTAGTAGCAACGAGAAAAGAAATAACAGATACCTATATAGAAGTTTTTACACAAGCAGGACTAGCAATAGACGTTTTAGAAGTAAGCAACTTCGCCCTCATCCGCACAGTAAAAGATATACTTCAACAATATGGACCCCAAGAAGCAACAGTAATTGCCAATTTAGAATTTGACAGTACCGAACTTTCCATTGTAGTAGATGGAATACCCCAATTTAATCGGACAATTCCGATTGGTACTTATCAAATGCAATCTTCCTTAAACGAAGCAATGAATTTACCTCCAACCAGAGATACTGCTGAATTAGTAGGGATGACTGTTCCAGTATTAGATACAATGGGGGTAACAGGAGGTGATTCAAATCCGGGAACTAATGCTCTACTAAAAGTATTATCAGAATTAGCAGATGAACTCCGACGCTCAATAGATTTTTATCTCAACCAATTTGAAGATTTGGAAGTCGCGCAATTATTATTAACAGGGTCAGGAGCGGCAATAGGGCAAATTGATGACTTTTTTATGCAACGTTTAAGTTTACCCGCGTCTAAAGTCGATCCAATCGAAACTTTAGCCTTAGAAATAGAAGAAGAAATTATGCCAGAACAACGTTTTGGTCTAGGAATCGTATTAGGTTTAGCATTAAGAGAGGTATAAATTAATTATGTATGGCCTAGATATAAATTTTCTTAATGATCGCCCAGAATATAAGAAAGATATTCCTAAACTAGAAAGTAATGGACTATCACTAGAAGACCCAAGGCCAATTCTAATTGGGGCAGCAGTGGCAGTAGGAGTTAATGGCCTAGTTGCAGGTGGGTGGTTATATCTAAATCAGGTAAACACTAGACTTCAGACAGATTTAGATAAATTAAATGGAGAATTAAGTGCATTAGATGCTAAAATTAAAGACTTGGAAGCCATCAAAGAAACAACTAAAAAATTTGAGGCAGAAGCCAAAGCTTTAGCTACAGTTTTCGACCAAATCAAACCGTGGTCAGCACTGTTAGGAGAGTTTGGTTCTTTAGTTCCTAGGGGAGTAACAATTACTAGCATAGAACAAAAAGAAGTGGCAGTAACAGCTCCTGCTCCACCCCCAAAATCTAATGAAAAGGAGAACAAAAAAGAGACTCCAGAACCCCCAAAACCAACAGCAACTTTATTATTTAGAGGAACTTCAGATTCTTACGGTAAAGTTAATGACTTTTTATTATTATTAGAAAGTTCTCCATTTTTCCAAGGAGAAAAAACTAAATTAATTTCTGCTTCAAAAAAGCCTAATCCAGCTACATTAGAATTAAAAGAATCTAATAGAACATTAGCACCAGAAATACCAGAATTACCTGCAGTAGTTGAATATTCAATAGAAACAAATCTTAGTCCTTTAGGTGCATCAGAATTACTGTCTCAGTTAAAAAGTAAAGGAGCAATTGGATTAGTAGATAGAATAGAAACACTAAAAGAAAAAGGAGTAATTTAAAAATGGTAGGAACCAGTGAGGAAAATCTAGAAGAAGAACAATTAGAAGAGGAAAGAGAGGGTCTGAAAATTTTTGGGTTATCCCTTAAAGACCCAAGATTAATAGGAGGAACTATTGGGATTTTAGGCTTAGGGGTAGCAGGATTATTAGGCTATAATCAGCTCAAGCCAACTATCGAAAAAGGTGTCGAATTAAGAACAGAAATAAAAGCAGCAGAAGTTAAAATAAAAGAGCTAGACAAACAAATAAAAGAACGACCAAAAGCAGAAGCAGAAAAGAAAAAAGCTGAACAGCAAAGAGAAGATGTAACTAGCTTATTTGCTACAGAAAAAACCATGAAAACTCTGCTGTATGATATGAACAAACTCATCGACCAAATTAATATAGGAATTACAGATGAAGACCAACAAGCTAAAATGACAAGGTTTCAACCACTGGATCCAAAAGATGGTAACTACATTGTCACCGATAATTCATTAGGACCACTGGTAAATGGCAAATTAAAGCGACGAGAATTTCAAGTAGAATTTGAGGGTAGTTATCTGCAAACCAGAGCTTTTATGATTGCTTTGGAAAGGATGCAAACATTATTAGTAGTTAAAAATTTAAGAACTACACTGGAACAAGACAATCAAACTATAGAAGTTGAATGGAAACAAAATAAGTTCATACCAGTTAGTAAGCCAGAAAGTAGACTAATAACATCCTTTGATATGCACGCTTTATTGGCCTTAAGTGAAGAAGAAGCATTAGGTAAAGAAGATTCTACAAAAGAAGAAGAAACAAAGTAAGGATTTAGCTGCCAGCTATCAGTTATGATTTTGATTTGTGATAAAAACCATATTATTAAGCTAGAATTAAACCTTACCACAAAAGTCGAAAATTCGGCTTCGTATTCATTTAAAGATAAGGTATTATTGCTGTTAGCTGACATCTAATACCTGAATGCTTACGAAGCAAAATAACATAGTTTGTTAAAAAGATGTTATTTTATTAAAAAAAGTAGTCTAAGTGCTATGTATAAATTTTCCTAACTTACAAAATTTAGGAAGTTCTGAAAATAACTTTTTCATCCTGATGGGGATAAGCAATTGTATTTTTGTATAAAGTTGTGAACCACCTGTCTAAAAAACTTTGTGGAAAGTAGAGGACTGGGAAACAAGGTAGTTAATAATTAATAATTTAATTACCTCTTTTGTTTGATAAATAAAGGATTTGCTAAAAGAAATTTTTTCTTGTTTCTAAATGAATGGAGAGGCTTTGTAGTTTAATTTTTTGGTTGAGGAATAGAAAATATAGTAGTTAGAAAAAACTACTTAAATTGTCAAGAAAGTTGATTTTTAAAGAGACTTTACTTTCCTAGACAAGCATCTCAAAGACTCAATCATAAGCTTTCTATTTAGGGCTTGTCTATGGGATATTCAAAGTCTTTACAGATAATTTTTTTAGCCTTTTTAGTCTAGAAAAAGTACCTGTTTTTGAGCTGCTTAAGGCTCCTTAAGCTAACATTTTAGACAGATAGTTGGGCAAAAAAAATACTTTCCTACTCCCCCCTACTCCTTAAAATAAAGACTTTTACGGTTCCCGATAAATCAGGCAACCCTATTTAGGGTTTGTTGATTAAATATCAAAGGATTTATGGGTAAAGATTTGAGAAATTTTAGGTCAGCAAAAAGTAACAGCTTTTAGCTCTTGGAGCTACGGTTCGCGAACAATCAAAAAGCTCGCATTTTTTGCTTATGGGAGGCAGAAAAATCAAGGGATATTTCATCTCACTACCTTCTTACTTATTACTCACTTATTACTCATTTATTCTGACTCCTCCCCTCTACTAAAAGACTTTTTCAGCAAACCGTATTTAATCAAGATTAACCAGAATAAAAACAATTTCAAAAGCCTTCTTTATATATTCCCAAAATCCTCTATTACTATTATTTTTTTATTTGAAATTTATTTTAACCAGAAATGGCACTACCTTTTACTAGATTAGAGGTATACTGACAGCAAGAACCTTAATCTTAATCTAAAAAGCTAAAGAGAGATTTTTATTTCTAGTTCAAAAATACGGGTGCATATAAATTTTTAATAAAGCTAAAAAAATATCACTTTCAGGAAAAAGAGAACAGGGAACAAGTATAGAGGAAAAAAGTATTTTTCCAAACATTGAGATACACTAAAAATACCTTTTTCTAATCTTGTTTTTTGTACAAACAAAAAGGAATGGGAATTTATAGAACCAGTAGTCAAAATATCATCCCTTAATTTTCTGTCCCTATCTTTCCCAAAATCCTAACTTGAGGAGCATGAAGCAGCTCAAAACCAAGTACCTTTTCATAACCTAAAAAGGCTAAAACTTTTATCTGTAAAAGTTTTCATACTTTTTCAGTAAACCCTAACTAGGAAAAAATTATATTTTTTAGCAAAATACTAATATCTTACAATAAACAGTCAAGTGTGGAGTTAAAGAAATTGAAACAGCAAATACAATTTGGTAGTGGACTTTTAACTGGAGTTGCAGCAATAATAATAACCCAAACTCCAGCCTTTGCCGTAACCAAAATCACTAAAGTCCAGCTAAGTTCAGGAGACGGTGGGATGAATATTGTCCTAGTTACAGAAAATGGCGATCGCCCCGAAGTATTCTCAGTTAACAAGGACAACTCTTTCATCGCTGATATTATCAATGCTCAACTAAGCTTACCGGAGGGTAACAAATTTAGGAAAGATAATCCAGCCCCTGGTATAAAATATGTTGAAGTAACCCAGGTAGATGCTAATAGCGTGCGTGTAAATATTCGTGGCCAAGAAAGTCCTCCCAGAGGCAGAATTATCCAAGGAGCAAAGCAAGGAATTATCCTCAGTGCAGCAGTAAGTTCAGGAGAGATAGCTCCAGCTCCTGAAACTAATAGTTTTCCTCCACCCTCAGCACGTCCAACTCAGGGAGTACAACCTGAAAAAAGGTCAGAAACAACTACAACCAAAAAACCAGAAGTATTATTACCAGACTCAGGACTAACCGGAGATGGTTTCCCTACTTTACCAGGACAACCATCACCAAGTGAAGTGCCACCATTTTTACCACGAGCCGTAGCACCGCCAGTAGGGGATATAGCCATATCAAATATCAACCCTTCAGTAGAAGTTATAGATTTAAACACCCAAGAAAAAATACCTCGTTTAGTATTGCGAGAGGCTCCAGTTAGAGATGTTTTGGCTTTATTAGCTAGAGCAGCAGGGTTAAATGTTGCTTTTAGTTCTAGTGAAGAAACAAAAGAGGGACAAACTATTTCCCTAGATATTGAAAATGAGCCAGTCCAAGATGTTTTTAACTATGTTTTACGTTTAAGTGGGTTACAAGCAAATCGGGTAGGTAATACAATATTTGTGGGACAAGAGTTACCAGCGCAAGCTAGAAATGTGGTAGTTCGTTCCTTCCGTTTAAATCAAATTAATGCCCAAGAAGCTGCGGGTTTTTTGGTTAGTTTGGGAGCTGAAAGTGCTATTGTTACTAGCCAACCTGTAACTCAGGTTAATACAGTTAATATTCCTGGAACTAATCAAGCAATTACTAATACGGAAACAATTACCAGAACAGTTGTGCAACCGCTACGTTATAATCCCCAAGACGCTCCCCCAATATTGAAAGGTTTACAAATAGCAGTTGATAACCGACTCAATAGTATTACTTTAGTTGGTTCGCCACAAAAGGTAGATGTAGCAGCAGCTCAATTAATTCAATTAGATTTACGACAAAGACAAGTAGCTGTAAATGTTAAAGTTATAGATGTAAATTTAGCAGCAAATGAACAGTTTAATAGTAGTTTTTCTTTTGGAGTAAATGACACATTCTTTATTAATGATAATGGAGCAGCATCTCTAAATTTTGGTAGTCTTCAACCAGCTACTCAAGCACAGCAAAATTCTAGTTATCCCCTAGCTCGTCCTGTTACTCCTAATCCAATTTCTGGAGACCCATTCTTTGATAGTCAACGTAGATTTGATGTGCCATTTACAGGTATCCCTAATGTTAATGGGGGTGCAGGTACTTTCCTCAGACCAATATCTCCCACAACCAGCGAACCTACAAGAGTTGGAGTTGCAGATTATGATCCCTCAGAGGTAACTGCTAATGATGATGGAACACTGGATATAACACTAGGAGAAGCAACATTTGGTTTGTTTCCCCAAATTTTGTATCCTAGGAGATTTTTGGCACAGTTACAAGCTAATGTTGTAAGTGGTAATGCGAAAATTCTCACGGATCCAACTTTAGTGGTTCAAGAGGGGGAACAAGCTAGTGTAAATCTGGTGGAAAATGTTGTGAGAAGAATCCAAAGTACCTTTACAGATGATGGTGGTACAACTAGAGAAACTAGAACTCCTCAGTTTGAAGATGTCGGATTAATTCTTGGTGTACAAGTAGAGAGAATAGATGATAATGGCTTTATTACTTTAACAGTCAGTCCAACAGTAAGTTTTATTTCTCAGAGGGTACAAACAAATAGTAATAATACAGATGAATTTGCAACAGAAGTTTCCAGGCGTGAGGTACAATCAGGTAAAATTCGTCTGCGAGATGGACAAACTCTGATTCTTTCTGGGATTATTCAAGAACAAGAAAGAACAACGGTAAGTAAAATACCTATTTTGGGAGATTTACCAATTATTGGTACTCTGTTCCGTAGCAGTCAAGATGAAAGTCAACGAGCAGAGACGATTGTTTTACTGACTCCTCAAATATTGGATGATGGCGATCGCTCTTCTTGGGGATACCGATATAATCCCAGTCCAGATGCTTTGCAATTGATGGAAAGAGGTCAACCAAGACCACGCTGATGAAGGGTGGGAAGATGGGGGAGGGTGGGAAGATGGGGAGGATGAATCCTGTCTATAGATATATAGTAATTCTGGTTTAGACTAAGACAATAATTTATTGCTGTCAAAGGATTTCAGCTCAAAAAATATTTCATTCTTATTCAGAATAACTATAAATGTAGGTTGGGTTGAGGAACGAAACCCAACAATAATGATCTCCCCTAACCCCCCTGAAGAAAGTTATGCTTTATAAACATTTTTCTTAACAGAAAACTTGACAAAATAGACACATTATGTATAAATCTGGGAGCAACTTTTTGAGGAGAATAAATGTAATGAGTGAATACATTTTCTTGAAAACTTTAAGTAGTTTTACATACTTATATAGACTGTTTCTCCCTTCTCTCCTACTCCCCTCCTCACAAGGGTTTCAGGAGTTCCTCATCAAGCATAGCTTCAGAAAGAAGGGGGGACTTTGATAACTTAGAAACCCGGTTTCTTAAAGAAACCGGGTTTCTCTGTCTCCCTACTTCCTACTCCCTACTCCGAAACCGGGTTTCTCTGTCTCCCTACTCTCTCTAGTAGATTAGGGCGGGTTTATATCAATCTTAAGGTAAGCATAAAATTTCTGCTAAAACCCGCCCCTACATATTGCTGAAAAGAGCGATCGCTTTTTGGCTGAAACTGGGAAAACTGGAAAAGGTAGGTATTGAGAGAAAACTAGCAAATGCAAGGAACAGAGAAAGAATATATGGAAGCTCGTCAGCAGCGCAGTAAGATATTGAAAAAGATAATGTCCTTAGTGGGGTGTATATCTTTTGGGGGTACTGCTTTGTTTGGAATAGCAAATATGTTCAAAAGTGGTTTACAGCAACCGCAACAGTTAGAGACGTCAGCAGTTGTGTCTGTAGAGGAGCAGTTGCAGAAAACAGCAAGGGGATATGAGATTGTCTTGGAACGGGAACCAGAAAATGTGACTGCTTTGGAAGGTTTGGTTAGAGTGAGGTTGGAGATGGGGGATAGGAAAGGGGCGATCGCTTCTCTGGAAAAGTTGGTGGAGTTTTATCCTGAGAGAGAGGATTATAAAGTTGTGTTGGAGCAGGTGAAAGTAAAGATTAAAGATAGTAATTAATCTTATCAATTTTCTGAGATTTAGACAATTATTTTTAGGATAATTTCATTATTTGGGAAAAAAACTAATCTGATTCATCATTTTTTATATTATGGGTTCATAAAAAGTTATTGATTATGGGATAATTAGTATTTATGGCAATTATCGAATTGATGAGGTATAGCACGATCCCCCTAAATCCCCCTTCAGAAGGGGGACTTTGAAGTTCCCCCCTTCAGAAGAGGGGTTAGGGGGGAGCTAATATCTGTAAGATCGCAGATTAAAAAATTGCTATGAGGTAGTTTTGATGATGCAGTCAATAAAAGGTATTTTTAAAGATGGTCTGATTCAACAAGAGTGAATCTGTTTCTGATCGAGAATATCATTCAGTTATTATTACTTTATTAGACGTACCAACGAGTTTTAAAATAGTAGGTTTGTCAGAAGAAAAAAATAAAGCTGAGTGGGATAGATTATTCTCTGTTATAGAAAGTTGTGAGATGGAAACAGGAATAACTAATTTAGCAGATCAACACGATTATTATTTGTATGGTACACCAAAACATGATGATTAATTCCCAGAAAGTTTTTGTGGATACATTACCTTGGATAGCTTTGATTAATAGATGAAAAGAGGGAGTAGGGATTAGGGAGTAGGAGTAAATAATTGATTATATTGGAGGTGTCTAATAGTAGTGATAATTTATCGGCTAAAGCTAAACAAATTTTGGTTAGACTAAAGCAACAGCAAGTTATTTTAGTAACAAAATAATTGATTTTGTTAGAAGTAGCTGATGCTTTATGCAAAACTCATCTACGTCAAAAAACTTATGCCTAGATTAATGAAATTAAACAAGTTCCAAATATTATTAAAATTATCCCTTTAGAGCAAAGTTTATTAGAGGAGGGTTGGGCAATTTACCATCAGTATTCTGACAAAGATTGGGGATTAACTGATTGTATTAGTTTTGTTGTAATGACGCAAAAAGGTATTACTGAAGCCTTTACATCTGACAGGCATTTTCAGCAAGCTGGATTTACTAAATTAATGTAATTAGTATTTCTGTATCCGAAAAAAATTAGCTGATAAAAGTGGCAATCACTCCCCTGGAAAAGTTAGTGGAGTTATATCCTGAGAGAGAGAGTTATAAAGTTGTTTTGGAGCAGGTAAGATTAGAAATTTAGAAATAAAATTGACAATTTGAGATACAATTAAAATACAATATAATAGACATATAACCCTCTATATAGGAGATTTGGGTATGCAATTTAGTGAAACAGAAATTATAGAAAAAATCAAAAATTATGGCTGGTATCATACAATACAATTAACACAAACAATTAAGACTCCTGGTCAGGATTCATATTTACCTATGCAGGAAGTTCCTCTACAAGTTTTAAGAATGCTAGAGCGAAAGGATGGAAAAGTTTTGGATATTGGTTCTCGAGATGGTTTATTCTCTTTTGAAGCGGAAAAGTTAGGAGCAAAAGAAGTAATAGGTATAGATAACGATTTGTCTCCAGCAGCAGTTGAGTTTTTAATTCCTTTTTTTTGAGTCAAAAGTGAAAATGTATGAACTTAACCTATTTGATTTAAAACCTGAAACTTTTGGTACTTTTGATTTAATAATATTGTGTGGTGTTTTATATCATTTAAGATATCTATTTTGGGCATTAAAAGTTCTGAGAGATGTTTGAAATCCATTAGGAACAATGATTATAGAAGCAGGAGTTATTTTGAATCAAAATAACTTACCTTTATTGTTTTGTCCTATTGGTAATGAAAGTCCTTATGAACCTAAAAGTTGTACTTTCTGCAACTGAAAAGGATTAGCAAATACGCTGTTCAGCATAGGGTTTACTCTAGAGCATATAGAATGGTTAGGAAATGCTTCTGAGGAGCAATGGTAAAGATAAATATGGCATCTATCTTAATACATTGTCAGGGAAAACGGTAATTGATGGAGCTACTTTACTTTGCACTTATAGACCAGAAATAATAAATCAAGAAGTTAGTACTTATTGGGATAATATTCACAAATTGAGCACTAATAAACAAAAAAAGTAGTTGTATAGCAATCTTATTTGAGTTGTAATATTTTAGTGGCAGTTAGAATTCAGGTCTGAAAGCTGTGGGATTTTTCAAGTAGATAATCTTAAAGGTTTTCAGTGAAAATTAACTGTTATAAAAATTGGTACTTCTCTATAGTAATGGTATATAGGAAAAAAGAATACTTGGTACAGAAGAAAGATGTTCTTAAAGGCATTATTCGTCAAGCAAAATAATGAGAATCCACTACTATTACAATGCACCACAACCTAAAAATTATCACAACTAATTTAGGATTGCTATATTTTAGATAGAAAAAATCAAGTTGAAGAAAAATAAATTTGAAAATTACAAAAGGAGCTAAATTAAGTGAAATCTTTTTCATTACAATCAGGAGATTATGTATCTCCTGGAATGTTAGTTGTTTTACCAGATGAATGTTTTCCCAATATTATTATAGGCGATAAAAAATATTCGACTTGGCGTTATTCAAGAAAAGAAATTCCTCATAATCGTTATGTAGATAAAAGGTTTCCAGGAGTAGGATTTAATAATAGAGATGAAGTACATATTCTCTACAATACTGCTCTAAAATTTAAAGGAAAAAAAGCTCTAGAAATAGGTTGTTGGTTAGGATGGTCAGCTTGTCATTTAGCATTAGCAGGAGTAGAGTTAGATGTCATAGATCCACTATTAGAAAATCAGGATTTTTATGAAAGCGTTAGTAGTTGTCTAGAAGCAGCTAATGTACTAGAAACAGTTAATTTAATACCAGGATATAGTCCGCAAAAAGTAGAAGAGTTAGCAGATACATTAGACTATAAATGGTCTTTAATATTTATTGATGGTAACCATGAAGCTCCAGGACCTTTAAATGACGCGATCGCCTGTGAGAAACTGGCAACAGAGGATGCTTTAATTCTATTCCATGATTTGGCTTCCCCAGATGTATCACAAGGGTTGGATTATTTTAAGCAAAAAGGTTGGAATACAATGATTTACCAAACAGCTCAAATAATGGGAGTTGCTTGGCGAGGAAATGTGGAACCAATTAAACATCAACCAGACCCAAAAATACAATGGTCTCCTTTACCAGAGCATCTCAAAGACTATTTGGTTAGTGGTTTATCAACAGAGGAGTTGAAAAATAAAACTGTAGAAATTAAAGAAGCATTTGATAAATTTCCTCTTATTCCTTTTAAGTTGAATCTAGTTAATTTAATCTGTTTTCCAGATTGGGAACAAACAGAAGAAAACCTATTTTCTGACTTAGAAAAAATTGTTAGAGCTATCTTAAATTATTCAGATAGAAATGAAATATGTTTGTTAATAGGTATTGATAAAATTGATGAAGAAGAAGCAGATAATATATTATCTTCTGTGGTAATGAAGATATTTATGGAAGAAGATGTAGATGTCACAAAAGAGCCTCAATTATATTTATTAGCAGATTTAAGTTCCAGGCATTGGTCAGCTTTATTACCTCGGATTCAATTTAGAATAGCAATAGAAAATGAAAATGTAGGAATGGTAGAAAAAACAATAAATTTACCATCAATAACATTAGATTTATTGACAAGTATAAAGTTCAATAATTTCATTCCATCATTAAGTAAGTATAGTAATCAAATTATTCAGTTAGTAAATAGTAATCCTGGTCAATTATCTAGAGCTGAATATTCTTATATAACTGATGTAGTAGTTAATAGAAAATCTTGCAATTTCTTGGTTTTTGGAGTTGGTAAAGATAGTAAGTTTTGGATGGAAGTAAATCAAAATGGAGAAACAATATTTGTAGAAGATCATCCAGATTGGTTAAATCAGGTAAAGGCAAACTGTCCGAATATACAAGCTTATGCAGTTGAATATGGCACTAACAGAAAACAATGGCTAGATTTACTGGTGCAATATAGTCAGGGAATAGACAGTTTATTAATGAGTTTACCAGAAAAAATTCTTCAGACAAAATGGGATGTGATTTTTGTGGATGCACCTGGTGGATACTCTGATGAAGTACCGGGAAGAATGAAAAGCATATTTATGGCAGCAAAGTTAGCTTTTATTAATGGTAATACAGATGTGTTTGTCCATGATTGCGATCGCCTAGTAGAAACAATTTATAGTGGATATTTTCTACATGATAAAAATTTAATTACTAAAGTTGATAAATTGAAACATTATCAAATTATCAATCAAGACCAAAAACCCAAGATAAATTATCTGTTTCCTAGAGAAAAAAGTTATCAAACTGAAATAATTAAAGATAGTTTATTGTCGTCTCAAAATAATCTTCTCAAAACAGTTTTAACTTTGGAAGAGGTTCTTAAAGAAAACCCGGAAAATGTAACCACATTAGTAGAACTTGGTAAACTATCTCTTAAGTTAGAAGATTTACAGGTAGCAAAAAAATTATTTGCTAAAGCAATCAGTTTAGAGCGTCGCAACTGCATAGCAATTGAACTTTTAGGTAAAGTCTTGATAGATTTAAACGAGTATCAAGAAGCAACAAATATTCTAGAACATTTAGTAAAAATTCAACCTCAAAATTTATCAACATTATCCTTACTAGAAAAATGTTATCGACAAATAGGTAAACAAAAAGAAGCAACTTCAGTTATTAATTATTACCGCGACCTAGAAACAGGTAAAAATGTTGCCAGCCTCCCCACAAATTTGTCAGAAAAATTTATATCCAAGACCAAACCTAAACGCATTTTAATCATCAATAATCTCTACCCTCCACAAGAATTAGGAGGATACGGTCGTCGTATTTGTGATTTTGCTAATGTACTTGATAAACGTGGTCATACTATTCATACGCTTGCTTCCGATGCACCTTACTTGGGAGAAATTAAATCCCCAGAAACAAACGTAACTCGTGAACTATTGTTGTGCGGTACTTATGAAAAACTGCCTCCAAGGCAGTTTACAGATGAGTCGGAAGTTCAATCGGTGATTGCCCATAATGATGCACTCATCAGAAAAACAATAGAAAACTATGCTCCAGATGTTTGCTTAGTGGGAAACATAGATTTATTGAGTAACTCCATTTTCCTCCCTCTTTTAGAAAAATCTATTCCAGTCATTCATTTATTAGGGTTTGCTCAACCAGGGTATCCTGTTGACTGTACTCCCAATAGTCCTCTTTACTTCGTTGGAGCAAATAGCGAATATGGTAGACAAGGTCTCATTAAACAGAAATATCCTCTTGATGAGATAGGTGTGGTTTACCCAGGAGCTTTTATTCAGCAGTTCCAAATGTGCTGCTTCCCTAATCTAGATAAACTCCGTATTGTTTTCGCTAGCTTAGTTTTACCCTACAAAGGTCCGCAAACATTAATCGAAGCGTTAGCAATTTTGCATTATGCTGGAATAGACTTTGAATGTTCTATTGCAGGGGATGCACCAAATACAGAATTTTTAAACCATTTAAAAAATGTTGCTGAAATTCGCGGTTTTGATAGTAAAGTGCATTTTCTGGGATATTTACCCCGTCAAAAATTAATTGAACTTTTTGCCAATAATAATGTCTTAGTTTTCCCTTCTGTTTGGGAAGAACCTTTTGGGCGATCGCAAGTTGAAGCAATGGCAGCAGGTTTAACTTTGATTACCAGTGGTACTGGTGGTTCTGCTGAAATTGTAGAACCAGGGATAAGTGGGTTGACTTTTCCCCCAGGAAATGCTTTTGCTCTCGCTGAAGTGTTAATGGGTTTGACGAAAAATATTGATAAATGGCAGCAAATGTCGGTAGCGGGTCAAAAGCGTGCTGAACTGTTTGATATTAACTGTTCTATAGATTTTTTGGAAGAAAAGTTTGAGGAACTTTTGCGGATTAGAGATGGTGATCTCAAGTTTTTAGAGGAGAAGTATTTACCTTCTTTACAAGAAAAACTGCGGTTAAGGGAAATCAATTTCATGATTTTCCCAGACTGGTTGCAATCAGAAGAAACGGTGGGATTAGAATTACAAGAAGTTATCAAAAGTATGGTGACTCATCCAGATAAGAATAAGATAACTTTATTAATAGATAACAGTAATATTTCTGCGGAAGATGCAGATTTAATTTTATCTAGCGTGGTGATGAATTTGTTAATGGAAGAAGAATTAGAGATAGATGAGGCAGTAGAAATTGTTTTAGTTGGGAAATTAAGTCAAATACAATGGTTAACTTTAATACCTCAGTTGCAAGGTCGGATTAAATTAGATAATGAGAATCAGGAGGCGATCGCTCAAGTTAAAGCAGAAAATATTCCTGTAATTGAACTTGATTGTTTGCCAGAGAAAATTCATAGTTTTCCAACCCAAGAATAGAAGGTTAATAATGCAGAAAAAGTAGGCAAAGTTTACCTTTGATTAATTAGGTAATCTGAGGCAGACACAGATTTGAGTAGAGATAAACAAGGTAATCATTTTGTATACTAATTATTTTGTATATCTGTTCCAAAAATCTGTGTCGTGCCCAAATTCATACCAATTTTACCTAATTATGATAAACTTGATAAATTATTAATCAAGGTATTTTACTAATTTTCCTCAGAGGAATTATCTGGAATTAACTCCTCAAACTCTGCCATAGAATTAACCCGAATTGTTTCTAATAGGAGTTGTTTTAGGGAAGCTAAATCCTCAATATTATTCAGAGTTTTTACTAGAGTTTCTGGAACTGATAAAAATCGTACTTGGAGTAAGTCGAGAATATTTTGTCGGAAAGTTTTTTGCATACCACGGTCTTCCATTGTACTTAATAATTCCACTTTCTGTTCCTCCTCATATTGATTTATTTTAGTTTCAAGGTTTTGTTGTAATTCTGCGGGCAATGCCATTTCAGTTATCAGTTATCAGTTGATTAATTCTAATTGATTAATACATTGAAAATCTTCTACATTTCGAGTTACTAAAATCAAATTATGAACTAAAGCAGTTCCAGCAATAATAGCATCTCCTAATATCAAAAGATAAAAATCATACTTTATTAGCTCAGGATTTAGAAAGAATACTTAAATCAAGTTATCCTATTCTGCTATGTTATGGTAAAATAATATTATTTGTTTAATTAATTTATAGAATGCAACAACTATCTCTACCCCTAAATATACCAAATACTCAACTAAATACAACTTCGCAATTTCGAGAAATGCTAACAGCTTTAAATATAACAGATAGTTCTGGTTGGCCTGATAAATTTGGGATATCAATTCATAATTGGTTCACAAAAAATTCCTATTCTCCTATTAAAACTATGAGTCTATTTGCTGGTGGTGGTGGACTAGATATTGGCTTCCATGATTGCGGTTTTAAAATAGTGAAAATGGTCGAATTAGAAGCAAAATATACTAAAACTTTAGAAGTAAATTCTCAACCAGCAAAATACTTAGAAAACAGTGAACCTCTCTGCATAAATATTCAAGAATATTTTCCCTCTCCAGAATTAGAAATAGACTTTATTATTGGGGGTCCGCCATGTCAAACATTTTCAGCAGCAGGTAGAAGAGCATCTGGTGTTTCTGGAACAAACGATAGTAGAGGAACGTTATTTTCGGAATATGTTCGCATCTTAAAACAACTACAACCAAAAGGATTTTTGTTTGAAAATGTTTATGGAATTATTGGTGCGGAAAATGGCAAAGCATGGCAAAAGATTAAAATAGCATTTCAAGAAGCAGGTTATACAATTTACCATCGCATACTTGATGCAGCAGATTATGGTGTACCACAACATCGAGAGCGACTATTTATTGTGGGATTAAAAAAAGGAAATTATTTATTTCCTGCTCCAACTCATGGACCTGATTCTGTTAATCAAGAACCTTTTTATACAGCATTAGCAGCAATAAAAGATATTAATGTTTCAGAAAAAGAATTAGGAATTAAAGGTAAATATGGGCATCTTTTAAAAGATATACCACCTGGATTAAATTATAGTTTTTACACGGAGAAAATGGGTCATCCTGAGCCGATTTTTAGTTGGCGTTCTAAGTTTTCTGATTTCCTTTATAAAGCAGATCCAGAAATGCCAGTTAGAACTATTAAAGCACAAGGAGGACAATATACAGGACCTTTCAGTTGGGAAAATCGACGGTTTTCAATAGCAGAATTAAAACGACTTCAAACATTTCCTGATATTTATGAAATTATTGGTAATCGTTCGGTTTGTATAGAACAAATAGGTAATTCTGTACCACCACAATTAGGAAGGATTTTAGCATTGAGTATTTTGGAGCAAGTTATGGGAGTTAAGTTACCATTTTCTCTGCAATATTTATCTCCAACTCAACAATTAGGATTTAGACAACGAAAGCGTCAGTTGACAAAAAGATATGCAGAAAAAGCTAGGCAAGCGATCGCTAAATTATCTACTCAATCTTTAGATAAATTAAAAGCTATATCTCTACCAACAAATAGTTATGTAAATCAAAAGAATATAGAAAGGTTTTTATCTACAGATTTTGGCTGGTATAATTTGCAAAAAAATAATTCTGTAAAGATTTACATTAGTTATGATTTAGGTAAAAGTTGTTGGTTAATAGATGCAGGTATTAGTCAGTTGGAAGAGAAAAAAAGTTTATATTCTATAGATATAATACCTGTCACAAATTCTCAAGATTGGGTTTTAAATACAGAGAGAGTAAAATTAATTGCTCGTGATGATAATTTGCAAGTATTTACAGGATTATGGAAAGCTTTTGAAGAAAGGTTGAGAGAAATAACTGGTAAAGCAGATTTAGTTCAATTATCTGGATATTATCAGTATCAACCAAAGATTAAAATGACAATGAATTTTTCTATGGAGTTAAAGACTAATTCTATTTGGAAAATAGTTGAATTTATTGTTAGAGGTGTAGGAGTAAAAACTCAATTATCTGGTCAAGAATTAGCATTTTTATGGGGAGTAAATATTGAGGATATTTTTGATTATCTCCAATGTTTACGAAAAATAGGTTATGAAGTTAGGAATCACAATACAAATCCTCAAATTACTCCAGGAGAATATTTAATTCCCTACTGTTTTCCAACTTTAACACCTAAAAGTGTGCAGTTAAGAAAGAATTTAGGAGCATCTAATGAATGATTTATATTTAAGAGTCTTTAAAGATCAAAGTGAACTGGTACAGAGCAATGGCAAAAAACAGATTTTTTTAGAAGGTAAAATGAGCCATGAAGCTAGAATCAGATATCATAAAATCACCAATGAACTAGCAAATAATTACTTAGAAAAACAAATTCTTGCTTGTCGCGATCGCAATGTTATGAGTGATGGATTTCAACTTGAACAAAGTCAAATAAATACTTTGAATAAACTTGTTAATTCAGTTACCAGTGAGGTTGGTAGAGCATTAGTTGGTTTAACAATTTTACAGTTGTGTATAAAAAGTATTGAACCGAAACAAAGTATTAGACTACATAAAAGCAGCACAAATAGAAATGCTTTTTCATGGCAAGAAGGAATACCAATGCGTTCTTTAGACAAACAATATATTACTCCTATTTTGCGCAAATACGAATTATTAAAACTAAATGCAGATGGATTTATGATGACGCGCAGTTTAGCAGAAAATTATCCTTATTCACCTGTTTATAAAGCTAATATTAGAGGAGCGCGTCTGGAGTGGCTTAGTCTCGTAGAATTAATTGAAGAAAATCAAATAGACTCAAAAAATTCTCTACATTATTTAATATCGCAATTACTCAATAATGCTAGAGAATTTCAAAAATTAGCTACAGAAACTCTTGATTATGTTCAAAATTTTTTAGATTCAAGTGAAGTTATAAATCAGAAAATTATTACTAATTTGATATGGAGACATATAGAAGAATCTGATTATGCTGCACGGATTATGGAAATTGCTATACATAGTCTGATGCAGGCAATGGAAGAAAATCAACTATTTCCAGATTGTGAACTTAAGCCTTTATCGCAAATGCGGTCTGCTAATAAGAAACATGGCAATATTGGCGATATTGAAATATTAGAAAAGGGTAATATTATTGAAGCTTGGGATGCAAAATATGGTAAGGCTTATTTACGAGATGAAATTGAAGAGTTAGCTGATAAATTATTGAGTCATTCTCATGTTAAATTAGCTGGTTTTGTGACAAGTGTTAAACTCCAGCGACAATCAGAGTTAATATCTCGTTGTGAAGAACTAGAAGAAGAATTTGGAATTTCTCTGGAAATATTGACATTTATAGATTGGGTTCAAAACAAATTTAATCAAGCAATAGAAAAGGGTTTTTTGACAGAAGAAAAGTTAGCAGGTGCATGGTTAATTGCTTATGCTGAATCAATAGCACAAAAACGTCGCAATATTGCACCTATTGATGAACCTTGTCAACAATGGTTAGTTACTTTAAAAGATATTTTAGAAGATGTCATATCCATTTAGTTTTAGGTATAGCTGTTGCCAACTTTTATCCTTGTTATTTTATTATTTAGAACGAGGCAAAAACCGGGTTTATTAACTAAAATTGGTGCTTTAATAGACAACAATTAAGGAATAAACTCGGTTTCTTTGTTGGTTTGCTTAAGCTCCGATTTTTCTAATTTCCCCCAGAGGAATTATCTGGAATTAACTCCTCAAACTCTGCCATAGAATTAACCCGAATTGTTTCTAATAGGAGTTTTTTTAGGGAAGCTAAATCCTCAATATTATTCAGAGTTTCTACCAGAATTTCTGGCACTGATAAAAATCGTACTTGCAGTAGGTCGAGAATATTTTGTCGGCAAATTTTTACCATACCACGTTCTTCCATTGTACTTAATAATTCCACTTTCTGTTCCTCCTCATATTGATTGATTTTAGTTTCAATATGTTAATTGCTTATACTGAGTCCATAGCACAAAAACGTCGCAATATGGCACCTATTGATGAACCTTGTCAACAATGGTTGGTTACTTTAAAAAGTATTTTAGCAGATGTCATATCCATTTAGTTTTAGGTATACCTGTTGCCAACTTTTATCCTTGTTATTTTATTATTTAGAAGGAGACATAAACCAGGTTTATTAACTAAAATTGGTGCTTTAATAGACAACAATTAAGGAATAAACCCGGCTTCTTTGTTAGTTTGCGTAAGTTCCGATGTTACTAATTTTCCTCAGAGGAATTGTCTGAAATTAATTCCTCAAATTCTGCCATAGAATTAACCCGAATTGTTTCTATATGTAACTGTTTTAAACGAGCTAAATCTTCAATATTATTCAGAGTTTTTACCAGAGTTTCTGGCACTGATAAAAATCGTATTTGCAGTAAATCGAGAATATTTTGTCGGAAAGTTTTTTTAGATCCTTTCTCAATACCACGTTCTTCCATTATACTTAATAGTTCCACTTTCTGTTCCTCCTCATATTCATTGATTTTAGTTTCAAGATTCTGTTGTAATTCTGGAGGCAATGCCATCATTTTATCTATGAATTTAAACAAGTTAATAATCTCCAACTTGCTTAATCCCTTTTCATATAAACTTCTGACTAATTGCCATTTCCATTTTTCTCGTTCTGTTAAATCCCTGGTGGTACTCTTAGTTCTTAAGTGTGCCATTACCATTGTAGCAAAAACATTGTTACTTGCTGATAATTCCTCCCACTTATAATCTAAGAGTTTCACGATGTCAAAATTTAATTTCATGCGACTTTTTTTGAACTTATATTTATAAGAACTGGGTCGCCAAGATGGGTTCTCATCTCCAAGTATAGCTAAACTAGCTACTTTTTGATCGTATAGGTCGAATGCTCGATAATTATAGATAAACATTCGTTTGGGAAATTCTTTGTCGTATTGACTTTGAACTTCTATATGAATTAACAGCCATTTTTTTCGGTTGTTTAATAACCAAACTTGAAATAATTTGTCAGCATAACGTTTTTTTGTTTTGGCTGAGGCTGTAATTTCTTCTAGTTCTTTGTCTAGAGAAATTGGTGTTTTTTCCCAGTTAATAGACTTGTAAATTTCTGGATAGAAAAAGCTGAGGAAAGATGGCAAATATTCTCCAATTGCTGCTTTCCATGGTTCGTCATAGTTGGCGGTTATTTCTGTCATTATTTTACTGACTTTTCCAGATAAATTATCTGGAATTAACTCCTCAAATTATCCCACAGAATTAACATTATTTGCAAAAGCTTTAATTTCAGCTAGTTTTTCTAGTGCTTTTGCCATTTGTTCGTCACGAGATTTTTGATTTAACTCTGGTTTTTTTCTAAGAAAGTAACATAGACTTCCTGGGGGCGATCGCTCAATTCTGGAGTATCTTCTGTCCACTCTAAATGCTTTCCTGTTAATACAGCATTATAGGTGCGTAAAATAGTGTTTTATTGATTATTTGTTATAACTAATTCTACACATATTTTGGTAGTAGAAAGGTAGAAAAGATTATCATTAGGATATGCTTTAAATACCACAATAAACCTCCTACATTTTAATCAGAAGATAAATCGCGCAATTTACTCTGCCGTAATTTTGCCAACAAAGAGGTAGGATCAATTCCTGCATCTTGATAAGCTTGAATAGCACGTTTACGCCAATCAAGATTCTCTTCTCCTGGAAAGCTACGCCTTAATTCTCTAACTGTAGATATTGCATTAGTTGCCCACTTTTTGAAGTCTTCTAAATTCCAGTAACATACGTCTTCTGTATAAGGTTTAGCATCAGGTTCTATTTTTGCACAAGGTGTAATGAGGGCTGGAATAATATCTGCGGATTGAGATAAAGAGGTATCTTTATTTTCTCTAATCCATTTTGGGTGCGATGCTGCCTCTCTAACTTTGACAGACCCGAGGGTAGTTTCTGTATTGCCTTCTGAGTGGTCTTCAAATACTATGCACAAGTCATCTCCAGCAATCCACCAAGGGTCTGGAGCGCTATGGGTTGTGGAGTTACCTGAGTCATAACCCAATAGTTTTCCTAATCTTTCATGGCCGTCCTCAAATTTTTTACTTAGCTTGTTACGCCCCTCATCTGTCAGATTTTGCCGATCTTTTATTGGGGGATTTAGATTATCAAAAATTGCTCTTACCTCTTTATCAAATTTTGTACTATTCCTTGTACCTAATTTGATTAATCGCTGCTCTAAACCTTCTATCACTTTGCTAAGTCTTGGATCGACTTGAGGAACTTCATCTTCTAATGACAATCGAGCAAGTCGTGAAAACCATGTAACCTCTGGAGCAACTTTAGCAGCACGTTTAAAATAATCTCTTGCCTTACTTTCCATAGAGGTAATTCCATCTTTGGCTCCCATCCATGCAGCACTTCCTGCAAGATAGTACCAAAAAGCGATGTAACCTCTAAGCTCTGGATCATTTGCTTGGTTAAGCTGACTAAAAACACTTTCGCACTTAGCTAGAGCTTCTTCAAAATTGCGATGCCAAATACAATACTGATATTTTACTTCATCAGAAACAGTTTCTTTCAGCTTTTCTATTGCAGGTAGTTTAGCTTGCTCTAATCTTCCTCTATGATAAATTATGTCTTCCTCAGCTTGATTCCATTTTTCTCCATGTTCTAAAAAAATATTAAGGTTTTCAAGAAAATTCCTCTCTTTTTCTTCTTCTTTAGATTGCTCAATTGTATCTTCAATTTCCGCAAAATATGTTTCTTCTTTTTCTGCTTTAGATTGCTCAATTCCATATTCAATTTCCGCTTGTAATTCAGGATGTAAAAACTTTTGTTTGTCAGGATTAAGTAAAAGATTTCTTAACTCATCTCCTAATATAACTACTGCTGCATAATCAGTATCAGACCTTGTACAACGCCCCACTGCTTGAACCATTCTAGTTATAATCCGGTCATTGAAAATTACAGCAGCACACAAACGGGTAACTAAAAATTTTTCTTGAATATTTGTAGCTCGCTGCAAATCTTTAACTATTAGTAACCGACATTCATCTTTTGGTAGATCGATTCCATCATATCTATTTGCTAGGACAGCAACAGCTCCATCTTTGGAAATAAAATCTTGTTTAGAAGTTTCAATTTCTTTACTTTCAAATATTTGATATTTTGTCTGCTCTTCAATCTTCTCTTTTACTTTCTTTGCTTGCTCATCATCTGGAACTAAGAAAAGAGAGCGAGGAGTTGAACGGAGCATTTTCATTACTAAATTTAAGGATGATTCTTGATTAAGCGAGCTTTCAGGAAAAAAGAAAAAACGACGACCAATACCTTGCTTATCCCAACCTTCTGGTACTTTTAAACGAAAAATATTTTCTATTCCAAAAAGACGCTCTATTTCTCCCCCTTCTCCTAAAGTTGCAGACATATATAAACGTTGTTTTGCTTGTGAGAATGGTGGATGGGTTTGAGTAGGAGGTATTACAGGTCTAATTAATATAGCGTTAAAACTCAAATATATATGGCAGGCAAAAAGATGATTTCTTAGTACAGACCAAGGATACTTAATTTCATCAGAAGTATCTTGATCTAGTAGTTCTGTTAATTCTGTTCTTAATTCATATAAATCTGGTGTAGGAATTGTTTCAACCCAACTTAAATCTGATTTATCTGGATATTTAAAAAACCTTAAATAGTCTGATTCTGATATAACCTTCTTTAAAACAGATATAATATTATTGAAAAGTGAGTCATGTTCTTTTCGTTTTATTAAGACAGACCAAAATTTAGCGACATAGTTTTCGGCAGCATGAGCATCATCAAGTATGATTATATTTGCATCCTGAAAAAACGAGTTTGTGTTAAATAAACCACTATATGTAGTAACAGCTAAAGTTTCTCCACGCAGATATTCTGTCTTAATTTTAGGATCATATTCCTTTTGTTTTCCAGTAAAAGCATTTGCTTTGATTCCATACTCATTAATAGACTTTTCAACTACTTGATTAACTAATTGACGAGTAGGGCAAAGATATACTACCTTTTCTTTAAACTTTCGTCGTCGCCATTCCCCAATTAATAATCCAACTAGAGTTTTACCACTGCCAGTAGGAAGTTGCAAAGCTACATCAGATTTGTTCAAAGTTTCTTCTTTTTGATATTCTCGTAATATGTCTGCTTGATGAGAAAGAAGACCTTCTATTTTTCGATTTCTTAAGTCGCGGAAAAGTGCTTCTGGAGTTTCAGGTATTATGGTTGAATGCCTAGTCTTTTTTAGTGCCATATTTATCTGAATTTGTGGAAAAATACTACTTCATTATACTGCTTTAATTTCAAAATTGAGGGCGGGAGTTAACCCCCCCTCAATTCACTTAATTTACTGAATAATTAAGGTTTAAAGCCTCTCCTTTAAAGGAGAATAAAAAAAATTGTTTTTAGTCAATCTTCTCCTTAAAAAGAAGAGGTAATTATTAATTATTCATTATTAATTATTCATTATTGAACTACTTCCCAACACCAACTGGCATTCCCAAAATCTCCTCAATCTTGGGCATCTCCTCCAACGGAATCACTCGCCCTTCATCTTCAAAACCAGCAATCTGATCGAAATTCAAATACCGATACAAATCACCCGCAAACGGATCGACTTTCTCTTTCATAATATCCAAATACTCATCCACACTAGGTATCCGTCCTAACAGCGCACACACGGCTGCCAACTCAGCAGAACCCAAATAAACGCGAGCGCCTTTACCCATACGATTATTAAAATTCCGTGTTGAAGTCGAGAACACAGTCACACCATCTTTCACCCGCGCTTGATTTCCCATACACAAAGAACATCCAGGCATTTCTGTCCGCGCACCAGCAGCAGCAAACACGCCATACATTCCCTCTTCCCGCAACTGTTTCTCATCCATACGAGTTGGCGGACAAATCCACAAAACACCTTGCACTTTTCCAGCACCTTCCAACACTTTCGCAGCAGCACGATAGTGACCAATATTTGTCATGCAGGAACCGATAAATACTTCATCAATTTTATCTCCTGCACATTCCGACATCAATTTAATATTATCCGGATCGTTAGGTGCTGCCAGAATAGGTTCCTTGATTTCGTTCAAATCTACCTCAATAATTTCGGCATATTCTGCATCTGCATCTCCTGACATCAATTCTGGATTTGCTAACCATTGTTCCATTTTGGCAACCCGACGCATAATTGTCCGCGCATCGGAATAACCCCGCGCTACTATATTTTTTAACAAAGCAATATTTGAACGCAAATACTCAGAAACTGTCTCCGTACCCAACTTGATTGTGGAACCAGCACAGGAACGTTCCGCCGTCGCATCCGTTAACTCAAACGCTTGTTCAACCTTCAAATCTGGTAAACCTTCCATTTCCATGATGCGCCCAGAAAAGACATTTTTCTTATTCTCTAGCGCTACAGTTAACAACCCTTTTTGAATCGCCACATAAGGAATAGCATTCACAATATCTCGCAATGTCACCCCTGGTTGCAACTCACCTTTAAACCTTACCAACACAGATTCTGGCATATCCAACGGCATCAAACCCAAAGCTGCTGCAAACGCTACCAAACCAGAACCCGCAGGAAAAGAAATTCCTAGAGGAAAACGAGTATGAGAATCACCACCAGTTCCCACTGTATCTGGTAACAACATCCGGTTTAACCAAGAATGAATAATACCATCTCCCGGACGTAAAGCTACTCCACCGCGAGCAGAAAAGAAATCAGGTAACTGTTTATGAGTCTTAATATCAACTGGTTTGGGATAAGCAGCAGTGTGACAAAAACTCTGCATTACTAAATCTGCACTGAAACCAAGACAAGCCAGTTCTTTCATTTCATCTCGCGTCATCGGTCCGGTAGTATCCTGAGAACCTACCGTTGTCATCAATGGTTCGCAAGCTGTTCCCGGACGAACTCCTGGTAAACCGCACGCTTTACCCACCATTTTCTGTGCTAAAGTGAAACCTTTGCCGGTATCTGCTGGTGCTTGAGGACGAGTAAATACGGAACTGGTTTCTAATCCGAGAGCGTTGCGGGTTTTGTCAGTGAGACTACGCCCGATTAATAGAGGAATCCTTCCCCCTGCTCGTACTTCGTCGAGAATGGTTTCTGGTTTCAGAGTAAAAGTGGAAATTATTTCTCCTGCTTCATTGGTAATTTCACCTTTATAAGGATGAATAGTTATTACCATTCCTGTTTCCATTTTAGTAACATCACATTCGATGGGTAATGCACCAGAATCTTCAGCAGTGTTGAAGAAAATAGGAGCAATTTTTCCTCCTAAAATATAACCGCCAGAACGTTTATTCGGAATAAAAGGAATATCTTCCCCAATATACCACAACATAGAGTTACATGCAGATTTCCGGGATGAACCTGTACCGACAACATCTCCAACGTAGGCGACTGGATGACCTTTTTGTTTGAGTTCGGCAATAGTTTGCAATCCTTCCGGCATTTTTGATTCCAGCATTGCTAATGCGTGGAGGGGGATGTCGGGGCGAGTGGTAGCGTGGGGAGCCGGTGACAAGTCGTCGGTATTAGTTTCCCCAGGAACTTTGAAAACAGTGACGGTTATGGTTTCTGGTAGTTGGGGGCGAGTGGTGAACCATTCTGCTGCTGCCCAAGAATCTACTACTTGTTTGGCGTAGGGGTTGGTTTCTGCTAATTCTATAACGTCGTTGAAGGCGTCATAAACTAGCAGAGTTTTGCTTAATGCTTGAGCTGCTGTATTTGCCAGTTCAGAATTTTCGGATTTGAGGATGTCAATGAGGGATTGAACGTTATATCCACCCACCATTGTGCCTAAGAGTTCCACTGCGTAGTTGGGAGAAATGAGGGGACTGGTAATTTCTCCTTTAGCAATACCTGTAAGAAATCCTGCTTTGACATAAGCTGCTTCGTCTACTCCTGGTGGGACGCGATCGCGCAATAATTCGAGCAATTTTTCTTCTGTGCCGACAGGTGGACTTTTCAGGAGTTCACATAATTCTGATGTTTGTCCTGCATCTAGTGGCAGTGGTGGGATGCCTAAATCTGCCCGTTGTTGAACTTGGTTGTCATAGTTTTCTAACATTAATTTGGGTGTCCTTCTAGTTTTAGATTTTCAATTCTATAATTTTAGAGGTTTTTTTACCACTAATTATAGAAAACTGAAATAACTAAAAAAACAGTGGTTTTTAATACTTATTAAGTAATTTTTCTAATTTTCTAAAGGTGTAGGTTGGGTTGAGGCACGAAACCCAACAGATTAAGTAATTTTTCTAATTTTCTAGTAGGTTGGGTTGAGGCACGAAACCCAACAGATTAAGTAATTTTTCTAATTTTCTAGTAGGTTGGGTT
>NZ_JAYKGW010000148.1:0-17786 GCF_035285525.1 Okeania sp.
TCCAGTGGTGTAGAAACAGAACCCGGTGATAAAGATTTAGTCAAAGTCAAGAAATTGTTTGATAATTTAGAGCAAATAAGAATTAATTCCTAGAAAAAACTATCAAATTTCTAATATAGCAATCCTCTAATATATTTGTGTATAAAAATCCTACTGCTTTTAGAGAAAAGGGAATAAATAAGAGTTTTAGTTTTTTCGAGCTACTTTTTGATTTTTCGCAATATAAGCAAGAATTTCTATAGCTTCCCCAACTATCCAAAAATGATTTATCTTGACTTTCAAAAATATAACTATAGTCATCATAAATAGCCAATAAAATTTTATCTTAAGCAGGGCAGAGCTGCTGAATAAATATAAAAGTTTTCATAGGTTAATCTAAGTGCCTTTTCAGGTATTAATAAAGTACCAGCTTTTAGATTCAAAAAGTTAAAAAAGTTAGCAATAAATGCCTCAAACAAGAGTAGAAAAATTAAGAGAAAATTCTGAAAACTAACTTTTATATAACTCCTATTCCTGCTGACTCTTAACTACTCTCTACAAAAAGCAAAAAGACTTTTTCAGTAAACTCTAGGTATTTCGTATTCACAGCTAACCAAAAACAGTATTGGTCAACTAAACTTATACAATTTTTTTTCATGCAGCAGTTTCCCAAATTATAAAGTACAGTCGTTTTTATTCTTTTATTTTCCCTGTTCTCTCAAAGCTAAAAATTTGTACCTAATAATAAGGGAAAGCCCTGTAAATTAATAAAAATTAGTATCAATATTCATATTTCCTCTTCTCTTTAATTCTCCATAAATCAGAACTGAAATAATGCTCCAATATATTGGCATAAAAACATATTGAATAAGAATGTTTAGTAAAACATTAACCATTTCTGATTTTATCGAAATTAGTGCGATAATTGTTAATGGAAATATTATCAAAAAGCCAATTATAAATAAAATCAAACTAACTCTAATAATTAACCAAAAATACCCTTTAGTCAACTCCCAACTATACCTAATTCCATTTACAACTGAAACACCATCAATTATCACAATATGCCAATAAAAACTAAGACGTGTACTAATATAAAATATTGATAAAATAACTAAAACTAAAAAAGGTTGAGCTGACATTAATTCAGTTGGCATAAACTTAATTGGAGCAAATATAATCAACGGTGAAATTAATATCGGAAAACACTTTTTTATACCTCTAGTAAATGCTGCTATTAATGTAAAATTCTTTCCGTGCAAGTATTGCCAAATATAAAAATAACGAACTGCAAATAACCAGGGATTAACAAAAAGTATCAAAATTCCATTTAGCCAATCATCTATTGTGCTAGATTCCGAAAAAAAATTTATAATTATTGCTAAAATAAAAGCTGGCAAACCTATAATCAAGAGAGGTAAACCTATAGCAATAATAGTTTTTAAAGTTTTCTTCAGTAGATTAATAGAACTAATATCTATATATTCCATAAACTTATAGATTAACTATTAGATTAAAAAAAATTATTCGGCTATCAGCCCCCAAATTAATAATACATTATTGAATAATAGTATAGCTTTTAAAAGATTCTTAGTTACTCAATAAAATAACCTTTATTAGAAAGAAAAAAATTAATCTAGATTTATATCCCATTTGAAAAATATACACAACTTACTGAATAATTAATAATTAATAATTATAGCAATGTGCGCTGGTATATTTACAAATTGCAAGAAGTCTCCAATAGCTAAAATCCTTATATTATTGGCGATTCATTCTTCTGGTTCCCTGTTCCCTGTGCGCAGCGCTATAAGAGTTGATAGTCAATCATTATTCATTCAAAAATTCACCCCTGGAAGCCTCCCTAAAAATTGGGGATAAATTAAAAATTTTCCAATGAAGTCAATCTCCTTCTTTGAAGAAGGGGGAGTTATTAATTATTAATTGTTCATTATTAATTGGTGAAAACTTAATAGTAAAACTCTTAAAATATATCAACTAACTCACCTTAATTACCCAAAACTAATCCAGATTGTTATCCACAAAATATGATAAATACTAACATCAATAGGAAACAAAATACTTGAACTTAGAGTCACTTGTGACTTGTAAGGACAAAAACATTCCATACCTGTTTTCTTACCAATATTGATAATTTAGATATAGTTTTCATTATTCATTATCAGTTAATTTAAAAAAAATTTTAAAATCAAATTTAAAAAAACATAGGAGCATCCAAAATAATATGGCAAATATTTCAGGAGATAACAACGATAACCTTTTAATAGGTTCTCCAGAACCTGACCTCATAGCAGGTTTTGATGGAAACGACACTATTTTTGGAGAAGAAGGAGATGATACTCAAGATGGAGGAGCAGGAGAAGATGAAATTTTTGGTGGTATTGGATCGGATGTTTTAATTGGTAACGAAAATGATGATTTCTTGCAAGGAGGAGATGGACGAGACTCAGCATCAGGAGGCCCTGGAAATGATATTGTCGAAGGAGGTCCCGGAAATGATACTTTGTTAGGAGTAGGTGGTAATGACTCTTTATTTGGACAAACAGGAGACGACTCAGTAATTGGAGGTCAAGGACTTGATTTAGTTACTGGAGGAGAAGGTAGTGATACATTAAGAGGGGATCAAGGAGATGATAGTATATTTGGAAACACTGATAATGATGTAATATTTGGCGACCAAGGAAATGATATTGGTAGTGGTAGTATTGGTAACGACTCTCTTCTAGGTGGAGATGGTGATGACTCTTTAGATGGAGGTAGTGGTGATGATACTATATTTGGTGAATCAGGAAATGATTCTCTCCTTGGAGATATAGGTAGTGATTTTATTAATGGTAATAGGGGTGACGATCAAATTTTTGGTGGCATGAGTATAGATAATCTTCGTGGTGGAAAAGGAGATGATACTATATTTGGTGAATCATTCTCTGATTCTCTCTTTGGAGACTTAAATGACGACTTAGTTATTGGTGGTACTGGTGCTGATACATTATTTGGTGGAAAAGATAATGATACTCTTCAAGGTAGTAATGGTAATGACTCTTTGTTAGGCGATCGAGGTAATGATTTACTATTTGGAGGTGCTGGAGAAGATACATTAACTGGTGGTGAAGGTTCGGATACTTTTGTCATACCTGAAGAATTAGGTAGTGTAGATGTAATTAATGATTTTAATCTCTTAGAAGATTTCTTGGCTTTAGGTAGTAATTTTGATTTTGAGGATTTAAGTTTTAGCCAAGGAACTGGTACAAACTTCAGAAATACATTAGTCACTACTGATAATGGCAGATTATTAGCTATATTAGTCAATGTTCCAGCTTCAGTTATTTCAGAGGCAGACTTTGTGGTAGGCATCAGTCAAGCTTTACCTGATTCTGATAATACCGTTCAATAATTAATAATTAATAATTAACAATTAATAACTAGGGCTTGCTGATTAATTATAAAAGCATTAACAGATATAAATTTTTAGCCTTTTTATGTTGAAAAAAGTACCTAGTTTTTGGCTGTTGTAGTCTCAAAATGATGAAATATTGACCCTAATTATTAAAAAATATGGCCGAAACAAATAATCCAAACCATTCCCAGTTAAACACTCCCCATTCCCCATTATTACCATCAGACCCTTTCAGTCGAAACTATTAAATCATTATTCTTTGATTAAGTCAACGCCCTTGAATATCATCAGACCAGTTTTGCAACAGATGCCGTAATTTCAACCGAGGAATATAAGGCCAACCTCCCTTATTCTCAATATCTTTAAGTAAATTGTAGAGTTCCTGACGATTGTCAGGCAATATCCTTTGAAATTCACCCTCTCTAACTTCTTGATGTAAGCTTTCTAAAGTTCTGAGGATAGCTAATATTGCCATCGCATCACCAAAGTGATTTTGGGCTACAACCTTCACTAAATCTGTTAATGATTGTAAATCACTATGTAAATTTCTTGACTCATTTTCTGTATATTTGTCCATATTACCACTTAAGAGCAACTTGGCTGATTTCCGCAGACTAAAGCCAAAAGGATTATAAGCCAAACAAAACAATAAGACAACTCAGCATTGCTCATTTTTCTCACACCCTCCTCACACTCTGCTTTTTTCAGCAAACCCTATTTACTTATACAATCTTAATTTATATAACTGAATTTAAGAAAAAGTAACCAACAATGTAAAATACTACTTTGGGTTAATGCTAGAGATAAATATACTCTCAGACTCAGCAAATTGAGAATCTGAAGCAGAACTTTATCCTAAAATCACCCTGACTTTAATCATTAAATCTAAAATCTAAAACTGGATTAATCATACTGCGTAAACAAATAACGTAGTAGCAATGTTAAATGTTGAATGTTGAATTTTGAGGTTAACAATGAGGTATCGCACTATAATTGCGGCATTATTAGCTGTTTGTTTAAGTTTTTTAACTGCTTGTTCAGACAGTCCTGATAGCAATAAACCACTTACTTACAAAGACATCGTAAATACTGGATTGGCCAACAACTGTCCTGAGTTACCAGAAACAGCTCGTGGTTCCATTGCTCTTAATCAAAACGAGTCTTACACTTTAACAGATTTGTGTTTACAACCAACCACCTATTTCGTTAAAGAAGAACCAACTAACAAACGCCAAAAAGCAGAATTTATCGAAGGGAGAAAATTAACACGATATACTTCCACCCTAGATCAAGTAACAGGTGAATTGGTCTTTAATGAAGATCGTTCTTTGACATTTAACGAACAATATGGTATGGATTTCCAACCTATCACTGTTCTTTTACCAGGTGGAGAAGAAGTTCCATTCTTATTTACAATAAAAGGACTTACGGCTCAGAGCCAACCTGATATTACTGCTATCAATACTTCTACTGATTTTAAAGGAATATACAACGTTCCTTCCTACCGAGGATCTAGTTTCCTAGACCCGAAAGGTCGTGGTGTTACTTCAGGATATGATAATGCAGTAGCCTTACCAGCTAGTTCTGATGATACAGAATTTGTCAAAGCTAATGTTAAGTCAGCAGATACTCTTTTCAAAGCTGGTGAAATGTCTCTTCAAGTTACCAAAGTAGACGGAGAAACAGGTGAAGTTTTTGGTATCTTTGAGGCAGTTCAACCTTCTGATACAGATTTAGGTGCAAAAGAAGCTGTAGAAGTTAAAGTTCGTGGCACTTTTTACGGTCGAGTAGACACAGTTTCTTAGGTTAATTAGGGTCTGCTGAAAAAGTCCTTTTTCAGGGTGGGGACGTTGTATGCAAAGTCCCTACGGGTGATGGGGAAGTAGGGAGTCATTTTTTTGCTCAACTGTGCCCCCAAAATGCCCTCCTTTTTGAACCTTTTTGACCTAAAAGCTGGCAGTTTTTTTAGACCTAAAATTGCTGCTTTAGCTGTCAATGCTTTTACTTTTATTCAGCAGAGCAATAATTAAAACTCTTTCCCCGACAGAATCTTTAGACTTGTCGGGGTTATTTTAAGTTGTCTTTATTTATTGAAGTAAAATTAACCTCAGCAATTTAGCTTATTAATATTTAGCTTATAAATCAACTATTTAGTTTTAGTTTGATATTTTTGTTTATATCTGTTAAAGTGAGTAGTATATTAAGACTAATTATATACACTTTAACTAAAGCTGAGAAGTATAAGTAGTTGTAATTAATATGATAGTCTAATATTCCTTTATTAAAAGCATCTATAACTATAGTTCATAAATACATTGATACAATCTATATAGAGTATACCACAAGTGGTTGGCTCTGATAACTATTAATATGGCTATGTCTACCACCATCACTCCAGAACAAAAAAGTGAAAACCTAGAACTGTTGCACCAATATCAACAGTCACCTTCTCATCAGCTCCGAAACCAATTAGTTAAACTTAATATTGGACTTGTCAGAAAAGAAGTTTATCATTGGTTAAATCGATGTACAGAAACTTATGATGATTTACTCCAAGTAGGATGTCTGGGATTAATTCGAGCAATTGAAAGGTTTGATATCTCTAAGGGACGAGCCTTTAGTTCCTATGCTACTCCTTATATTCGAGGAGAAATTCAGCATTATCTACGAGATAAAAGCCCTTCTCTGCGGATTCCCAGAAATTGGTTAGCTATGGAACGGCAAGCTACAAAAGTGATACAAGACTTGAGGATGAATTTGAAGCGAAAACCTACAGAACTAGAAGTAGCTTCTGCTTTAAATATCTCTTTAGACCAATGGCATGAAATTCAATTGGCCTGTCGTAACCGTTCTCTTTTAAGTTTAGATGCTCCAGTTCAAGATGAAGATGATGGAGCTACCTGTTTGGGAGAATTAGTCGCAGATAATCACTATCGTAGTTTTCAGTTGGCTCAAGAAGACCAAATTCGTTTACAACAAGCATTATCTAAATTGGAAGAGGGTACTCGTAAAGTTTTGGAGTTTGTCTTTCTCTGTGACTTGACTCAGAAAGAAACTGCCCAGCGCATGGGTATTAGTTCTGTTACTGTTTCTCGGAGAGTTAAGAAAGGTCTAAAGTCTCTCCAAAAGATCATGGAATAGTGCTTATACGAATGAAATTATACTACTAACTAATAAAATAAGTTGGCTTCTTTAAATTAATTTTAATTTTTGAGCATTGCTAAATCCTAATATTATAAACCTCACCCATATTCAGTAATTGGGTGGGGTTAGTTTTTTTGTATCGATTTCCAATTTTTTGTAAAAGGCGTGGACTAAATTTTGCCTTTGAGCCAGTGCTTGAACAAATTTTCTTTAACCATGCTTTGTCGTAACACTTCAACTAAATACTCTTGAGCTTGTTCCCTAGTCAAGCTTTTAACTTCGTCCCGTAGCACTTGTAATTTAAACTCTTGCTCCATAGTTAAGCTGTTAGACATTTCCATAGTTGATTTCTCCTTATTTTAGATAATAAGTATTGGCCAATATATTCCGGCCATCACTAATGTATATATTCCTTGATTATGTAAATTATCGTAATGTTTGCTTGACAAACTGTCCATAATGTACATTATGTCATTAATTTACTAAAACTGCTAAGGGTAAGGTTTAAATAAAGGCTAGAAGTTCTATGATAATTACGTTAGAACTAAATATCCGATGAACTTAGAAAATGGAGAAGTAGCTAATGGACGCAATGGAATTTTTTCGCAGAAGTGCTGGTAAATGGCGATCGCAACGTACAACCCATCACCTAGCCTTTAGACAAGCAGAAATGGGGAGTTCAGATATTCAAGTAATTAGCTTGGATGCCAAAGATGAAAAAATATTGGAAATCTGTAAAATGCACGAAATCGATCCAAGCTTGGCCGCTGGAGGGGCCTTGGTTACTTGGGATGGTTCTATGGCTTGGGACAAAGATGATGAAAATCATCAGGGGTCAACTGTATTTGCTATTGTTCCTGACCCAGAAAATCCTAGAAAAGGGAGAATGTTGCGAGAACGTGGTTATGCGGAAATAGTCCCAGTAGTGGGACTATTTGAGATGGACGATGAAGATGGCCTAAATTTAATTACAGAGTATGAAACGATGAGTTCTATTGAAAGATTCTGGTTTCCTAGCCCTAATCTAAGAATGCGAACCAGTGCAGTGAAGCGGTTTGGTGGATTTAATACTTCTACTTTTTGTACGGAAGTTCGGGTAGAGGAAAGTAAATCCGACTCAGAGGCAGAAACATCAAAGGATGTGACACAATGTTATTCTGCTTTTGGCTGGTAATATAACGGTTTTAACTAGGATTTGGTGAAAAAGTCTAAGGGTAGGGACGTTGCATGAAACGTCCCTACTCCCTACTCCCTAGCTTCACAAAAAGACTTGATTCAGCGATCCCTAAGTATCGATCAAAAATATTACAGATTGTTGCGTAAGTTAATAAAAGTAAGACTTGGATCGCCTTAATCCCTTAATCTAAAAGTTGGCTATTGATGCAATTTTCTCAATCACAGTAAATTTTAGTGTGTTCTGGCCACACTTGATAAATCACATTTAATAATTTTAAGGAGATTCTAAACGTGGCGATTCCATTATTAGAATATAAACCTGTAAGTCAAAACTCACGGGTTACAGGTTATGAAGTCCCTGGTGACGACCAACCAATTATTTATTCTGCCGAACTTTTACCTTCTCAATCAGAGTGGAAAGAGTTAATTTGGGCAGCTTATCGCCAAATTTATAGCGAACATCAGATTCTCAAGAGCGATCGTCAAACCTTCCTTGAGTCTCAACTAAAAAATGGTCAAATTACAGTTAGAGATTTTATTCGGGGTTTGGTAATGTCGGCTCCATTCCGTCGGAACAACTACGAAACTAATAGCAATTATCGCTTTGTTGAGTTATGTGTTCAACGGGTTTTAGGTCGTGATGTTTACAGCGAAAATGAAAAGATTGCTTGGTCTATTGTTGTAGCTACCAAGGGTATTGAAGGTTTCATTGATGAGTTGTTAGATACTGAGGAATACCTAGATAACTTCGGCTTTGATACTGTACCTTACCAGCGTCGTCGGGTTTTACCCCAACGGGATGGAGGCGAAACACCTTTTAATCTGAAGACACCTCGTTATGGGTTCTACTATCGGACTATTCTAGGCTTCCCTCAAATCGTATATCAAAATGAAATACGTCGCTTTACTCCTCAAGAAAAGCAAGCTCAGGCAGGGGATCCTTCTCTATTCTTGAATTTAGCACGGGGTCTTGGTGTACAAGGAAAATCACCAACAAAACCTAATTTAGGTAGTATTAACCTAAGTATGGTGCCTTATCGTAAAAAATAATTCCAGGCTAAAATTCAATATTTTCCTGTAGTGAAATACATCGGTTTTCATTTCAGTAAATTACAGTAGGGACGTTCTATAGAACGTCCCTACTGTTTTAAGGAGTGGGGGAGTGGGGAAGTGGGGGAGCTGGAAAGTAATTTTTTTTGCCTAACGATGTGCCTAAAATGGTCAGTATTTCGGTAAGATAGGGGAAGAAAAATCAGGGGATAATTTTTCCAATTTATCGGGAACCGTGTGCCTCCTCTATAACTCCTTCCAACTCTTGACTTCCCCTCCTGGGAGGGGTTAGGGTTGGGTTGACTCCCTACTCGCCACTCCCTACCTCAATAAAAAGACTTTTTTCAGCAAACTCCAATTACTACTTGAATCAGAAGAGAAGAAAAGCGTCAATCGGAAAGAGAAAGTTTCTTTGAGTATGATTTAAGCAGCTAAATAACTAGGTTTATTGAATTGTAAATTATATTAATACACTAAATGAAGCAGACATTTTTTAACGTAAAAAATTAGCCAAACCAACTCCAACAAAAGTAGCTAGGGCGTATCCCAAAATACCAGAAAGAATAGTAGGAGTTACTAGCTTGTACCAATTTTTAGCTTTGGTCATCGCAGCAGCAGTAGTCGGGCCTCCTAAATTAGCGTATTTAAGCTACAACTAATTCAGCTAATTCTAAGTGGAATAATTTACCAGCTAGTAATAGAAAAAGCAAATGAACGGTCAAAATTAGTCCAGCAAAAATAAATAAAACTGGTCTAAATTCTATAACTTTCCAGATATTAGCACTAGCTCCAATTACGACAAAAAATATCTGCATTAACAAAGTACTAATTTTGTCTGCTACTGTTAATTTTCCTAAATATTGGGAGAATATTGTGGCGAGAGAAACTGTTAAAAAAGTGGTGAATAAAATTGCTGTTTGAGGAATGCCTAATAAACTAGCAATACTAACTCCTAATGCACCTAAAATTCCACTAATAGCTAATACTTGACTCATATCTATGATAATTATTGTGTTCGTGGCTCAGAAAAATTCTCTTTCTTTTGTTCTAGAAAGCTGATATTTTGAGCGGAATTATTATCAGGAAAAATTTGTTTTACCCATTTCAAAGAAGGTAAAGTAAATAACAGCAAAAACAACAAAGTCATAGCCAAATTATCTGCTGCTGTTCCTGTCGCTAATAAATCTCCTGAATCTAAATTTAATTCAAGAATTTGAGCAGTAGCAAAAAAATTTACAGAGCCACCTATATAAGTAGCACAGAAAACTCCAGCTAACTTCCAATTTAACTCACCAATAGGAATCAAATAATAGGCAATTATAGTTCCCAAAACTGTTCCCAATGCACCTAAAAAATAAGCAATTAAAACTCTTCCAGATTCACGAATAATTTGTAATATATTAGCTTGAAATAAAAGCAGAGGAATAGAAAAGGAAACTAGAAAAGACCAGACTACATTATAAGCAAGAGCATCAATAGGTATAATTTTTAGATTAGACAGAAAAAATGTTACTCCCATAGTTACAACAGCACCAGATATACTTGCACCCCACCATTTTTTTCTGACCAAAAACCAATAGTTGCTGCGGATAAAATAATTGCCCAAATAGCAAAATTTTGGTCATATTGAATCAAACTGTTTGTCATATAAGTCACAAAATTTGCGGTAAGTTAATATAATATTTGATATTAAAAAAACTGGTTTTCTCAGCGCTATTAATGTAACTCATAACCATAAGAAGCGCTGTATTTCCTAAATTAAATTATGAACTTAAATAAAATAGAATCAACAAAATCTCTTTTACTGGTAAATCCTCATGCTAGAAAAGTTCAAGATAATCTAAATTTAGCCTTAACTTATTTACAAGATTTTGGTCTAGAAATTATCTGCAAAGAAATTGAATATCCCCAAGATTTTAACCACTTTATTCAATACTATAAAAATCAGGTAAATTTGATAATTATTGGTGGTGGGGATGGCTCATTAAATATAGCAGTAGATAGTCTAGTGGAAACAGGTTTACCTTTAGGAATTTTACCACTAGGAACAGCTAATGATTTAGCTCGTACTTTAGAAATTCCTACTTCTTTATTTGAGGCTTGTCAAGCGATCGCTACTGGAAAAAAACATTATATAGATTTAGGTGTAGTTAATGGCAAATATTTTTTTAATGTTGCTAGTATTGGATTAAGTGTAGATATTACTAACAATTTAAGTAAAGAAGCGAAACGTCAATGGGGTACATTAGCTTATGCTATTACTGCCAGCAAAATGATTTTAAAAAGCCGCCCTTTTATGGCAGAAATTTGTTGTGATGGTGAATCAAGAATCGTCAAAACTTTACAAGTTGCTGTAGGAAATGGCAGACATTATGGAGGTGGTATGACTATTGCTCACGATGCTAAAATTGATGACCAAAGGTTAGATTTATACAGCTTAGAAGTGAAACATTGTTGGCAATTTATTGGTTTATTACCTTCTATTTGGCAAGGAAAATATCAAGAAAGTTTTGGTTTTCGTTCTTTATCTGGTTCTGTAATTACTGTTAATACTCGTCAACGTCGTCCTATTAATACTGATGGAGAAATTGTTGCTTATACTCCAGCTCATTTTCAAATAGTTCCTTTAGCTTTAGCAGTTATGGTGCCAAGGAAATTAACAACTGAAAAGGAAAAACTTAATCCTATAATTTCTTAAAATCAACAAGAATTCAGTTTTTTTTATAAACAAAGGGAAACGCTGTATTTTATATAAACAGTGCTTGCTGATTAAATTGAAAAGCATTGACATTAATCATAGTTTGAGAAACTTTAGCTCTGGAAAAAATACTAGCTTTTTGGTTTATAAATATGAACAACTACTTCTTCTATAACTCCCTGTTCTTTCTAATTCTTAACTAGGGCTTGTGTCTGGAAATATGAAAGTATTTATATTCTAAAGTTTTAGCATTTTTAGGTAGGGAAAAAGTACCTGGTTTTGAGCTGCTTAATGCACGGCTCCCGAAAAATAAAAAATTTACTATTTTCGGCAAAAGTTGGGCAAAAAAAAATTACTTTCCTACTCCCTACTCCCTACTCCCTACTCCCTAAATAAAAAAAACCTCTTGCAAAGTTTGAGGATAATAATATCCCTTAATCCTTATTATTCAACAGCACAGATTTTCCTTCCCCACCTAATTATTAAAGGTAAAATGCAGGCCGAAGAACTAAGCAAGAGGTTTGGCTTTAGATGCTCCTGATGTACTAACTCCCTAGATATTTCCTACTTCCCAAAAAGGAGTGGGTTGTAGGATAACTGAACTCACAAAGCTTATTAAAAAGCCTCGTAAAAGCTCGTAGTTTGTCTGTACATTTCTATAATAATCCTCTTTTCCTTGAATGCAACTGGGTTATTACAATAGCCCGATTTTATTGTATGCTTTGATTAATTAGGGTTTCCTGAAAAAGTTTTTTTGCGCTTGGGAGGGAGTAGGGAATAGCAGGGACTTATGCAAGGTCTGTACAGAGTCAAGAGGAATAAGGAGTTATAGAGGATGCACAGGGTTCCCGATAAATCAGAAAAATTCTCCCTTGACTTGGGTATCCCAATATAACCAAAATACTCACTTTTTTACCTAAAAGGGGCGAAAGTCTGGTACTTTTATGGTTGCCGATAAATCACGATTAAAAAAGGTACTTACCTCTATCTATAAAGACTTTTAGATTTAATCAACAAGCCTTAATTAGGGTTTGCTGAAAAAGTCTTTTTGCGCTTGGGAAGGAATAGGGAGTAGTTAAGAGTCAAAAGGAGTCCAACTGTGCCCAACTCTTGTCCAAATACTAAATTTTAAGACTCTCTTTGCCAAAAAGATAAAACTTTTTCCAGACCTAAAATTGCTAAAACTTTTATCTGTAAATGTTTCATACCAAATCTGATTATTAAAAGGTGATTTTTTGTTCTTCCTCTCTCATCTTTATGCCTTCTACCTAACCTTTACAGTAAGTATCTCTTATAAATCTGATTTAATATTAACCTTTTTAAATTTTGATTTATTGGGAACCGTCATTTCAGTTATCAGTTATCATTTATCAGTGAACCTCCGATTAAACTTGGAGGCTTGAAATACTGATTTATCGGGAACCGTGTTAAATATTTTTTCATTCCCTTCAAAGGGGAGGCTTTATATCTCATTTTTTGGTAAAAATGCAAATTTTTAGTTAGCTCTAGTTTCTCAAGTGAGCATTGCATTAAAGGATCGCTATGACAGAAAAATAAATTACTATTCTTTTTAAAAGAAGAGGCTTGAAAACTCTCGATATTAATATCAATTATTCTTCATAAAAATGCTCTTTATTTAATACTTGGTAAGCATTGATAGGTCAGCTATGAGCTATTAGCTTTAGAGAATAAATTTAATAAATAATATAATATCAAATCCAGCAGTATTGGTATAATCAAAACTTTAGCAATATAGGAGTTTTTGCAAATATTAATTTTATCCTCCCCAGGTGGATTTTATATTAATAGTTAATAGCTGAATTCTGACAACACTTGCAACCATATAACCACTGTAGTACCACCATTAATTAGTAAATTTTTCTCTTTTAAATAACTAGGCAACCATTGAGTTTCCACAGGAGAATATACTTGAATTTCTCCTTGCATTTCATCTATCAAATTACGAGCAATTACTAATCCTAATCCAGTTCCTGGAATATTTGTTTTAGCTTTTTCACCTCGATATTTTCGTTCAAATAAATGCTCTAAATCTGCCGATGGAATGCCATAACCTGTATCACTAATAGCTATAGCTAACATTGATTCTATTTTACTATTAATTGATTTATTACAATTTTCTGGTGGAGCTAAAATTGCTAATTTAATATAAATATTTCCTTGAGCTGGAGTATACTTTAAAGAATTATCAATAATATTACTTAAAACTTCTCGCAAAGCTTTATAATTAGCTTGAACGATTGGTAAACTTTGAGGAAAATCAACTTGTAAATTTATATTACTTTCATCAGCAATTGCTTGAGCAGAAATTAATAAAGGTTCTAAAACTTTTTCTACAGAAACTGACTCTAAAAAATTAGCTCCAGGTAAAAGTCGCAGAGGTTTAGATTTTTGATTAGCTTCTTGATAAGTATCTATTATTTCTTCTACATTTTCATTGGGAATTGTACTTTGAAAATAATTACTTTCAACAGGAACGCTCAATATCTCTTCTCCCAGATTAACAGTTTCATCAACTTGGGCAATTAACTCTTTCAGGCGATCGCTTTCCCGTAAAATACTATTAGCTACATTCCAGTTTTTGTCTTCTGGTAAAAATCTTTTCAATAATAACTTACCGAAAGTTCGTAGTGCAGTTAATGGACTTTTCAACTGATGCAATATATTGTGCATCGTATCAAACTGTTCAGACTGTAACCGCTGTTGTTGCTGAAATTTCTCCTTTAACCATTCAAAACGTTGATCTAAAATACAGGCTATGGCAATAGTTTGAGCCACTTGTTGAATTTGATTTCTTTCTTGCTGCTTCCAGGGTCGGTCTTCTCTTGCTGTTACCAGTAACCCCATAACTACCCCATTATGAATCAACGGTAAAACAACTTGATGCTCTGGCCAAAGATTATTTTTAGGCCATTCTGAATTTGATTCTGTTGTATGGTTGATTACTTCTAAAATAGGAGAATTTTCCCCAGTCATTAAAGGTGCAGGTAATAATTTGGGGACATTATCTAATTTTTGTATTTCTGAGGTTACTTTTAAAACTGAAGTTGCTTCCTGAGCTTGGGGTATTTCTGGCTCGGCAATCACAGGAATTAGTTTAGCGTCACCCCCTTCTGCCAGTTTTTTTGTTAAGTAAACCACACTTAAGGTTGCACCCCAACTAGATATGAGAGATATCTGGGTTCTGCAAAGTCCAATAAATTCTGTACTTGTGGACATTACGATTTAGTAGCTCTTTGTGGAAAATTCCACTGGACATTATGTTTATTTTAGTATTCTAGAAAATAAAACGTATATTTTGTATCAAAATATTAAGAACACTTGAATTTTTTAGCTAAAGTACATATAATTTTATCAAATTTGGTAGCCGTAACTACACCCATCGGCTAACACAGGAGGTAAGTAAATTGGCTAGAAGACGTAAGCGTAAAAGTCGTCGTAGACAAGAAGGACGCAGAATTCTTGAGCAAGTAGCTCAGTATAGCATTGAAAGCGGTGAAGATAAACCAGTGACTGCCGCTCGTAAGTTTATTCATGCCCAAGGTATTATTCCACCTGCTGTACTTCTAGTAAGAAGAAATGAGCATACCACTGATAGGTACTTCTGGGCAGAAAAGGGTTTATTTGGAGCCCAATATGTTGAAGAAAATCATTTCTTGTTTCCGAGCTTAAAACCTTTGATAGAACTTAAGACACCTGATAAAAAACAGGTAGTTAGCTCTACTCCAAGTCTCAGTCAAGTTTAGGGACATTTTCTCAAGGGTTTTTCTAGGGAACCTAGAATGTTTTTTGTTATCTATGACTAGCAAGTACCAACTTATACTCAAATCAAGCAAAATGGTAATGCTTAAGTAACTACCCAATTTGTCTGATTTAGTAATAATAAATAATAGCAGTTTTTATTAGCCTTTGGGGCTAAATTAACTAAGATTTCAAATTTCCATCTCTCCATGGATTTGATAACTTAGTTATTTTTATGTCTCAAATTAGGGAACAGGGAACAGGGAATAGATTACTATCAAAGGGTTTCAGGATTTATAAATGTTCCCGCCCTTGGCTTCGACTGCTAAATAGCTTACCAAAATAAATTACCAATACTATTTTGATAATATTGTTTGACAATAACAGGGCTTATGGAAATACAGTATACTTCATCTCAGTAAGGATTACTTGTGGTATGCAAGATACTCACCCTAGAAAGACTTGATCATAGAAATGTTAGTTTTATTCTTTTTGTTGATAAACTTTCAAATTTAGAGATGTTTGTAAAGTTGCTAATTCATCTCTATGAGCTGTTATGGAAAGTAAACTTTTAGTTTGAGAATCTTCAGTCAATATTCCTTCCAATTTTAAAGCAACTTGTTCTGGACGTTTAGATTTTTGCCAATAAAAAATACCTGCTAAAGGAGATATCAAAACTAACCAAACAAAGTATTGACCAAATTCAGGAACTAACATTGAGACAGCTAACCCAAAACATAAAGCACCTAATGCTGCTAATATTATTAAGAAAAAAACCAAGAACCAACTAGGACGAACTACTCCTTCAAATGTAAGTTTATTCTCAGCAGCATTCACATCAATAATTCGATAAGCTCGGTTACTAAAATATTCTTTTAGTTGTTTTAAAAGTGAATCAGCTTCCTGTTCAGCTATCAATTTCACATTTTTAATTCGAGGTTTAACTGATGCCTTGATAAAAAAAATTAGACCAATGCTAGATAAAAATGTCAGTATACATGAAGATATTAGAGCTGTACTATTCATGGAATTTTAGAATTAATATTGTCAGAAAAGGAACAGAAAATAGCGAGCAGGGAACAGTAATTTATCAAAAATTTTAGGTTTAATAAGCAAGCCCTATTTACAGTATAATTGTTATTGCTTATCTTTTCTACTCTTTTGACAAATTAGATGGTTAAATTTGAGTCTGGATACGAGCATGATGATTATATTCATACCAAAGTCTTGACAAATCTGTAGCTTGAGGTCGCCATTCAGGAATAATTTGATACATTCTCCGTGGGCGTCCTCTTCCTTCTACTTTTTTCCAATAACCAATAGTTATTCCTTGGTCTTCCAGAAATTTCAGAGCGCTATACAAAACAGTGTCAGAAAGTCTATAAATAGGATAGTCCCTTTCTAGTTGGCCTATCAATTCAGTTCCATAAGAGTCTCTTTGCAATAATACTGATAGAATATAGCATACTGCCAGTTCTTTATTGAGATAGACCGGAGGGGGACTTTGGAAAAATTGATAAATGTCCTCGAAACAAGTCATTTGAATTTATCCACTTACTCTATCTTCCAATCTATCGTGCTAATCATTAGACTGACCACCCATTATTAATGGATAATTGATAATTGCTCATGGATAATTGATAATTATGGTTTGCGTATGGAAATATCAAAGTATTGAAAGATATAAAGTTATAGCCTTTTTCCATATCGAAAAAGTGCAACTTTTTCAGTTTGTTAGTTCTACTATCTTTGTCTTTCTATCCTCCCCACACTCTGATTTTTTCAGCAAACCCTAATTATCAATTCTGGTTCTACAGCAATAGGTTATTAATGGATAATGGATGATGGTTGAATGTTTATTTTTTGAGGTTAGTTAAATTGGATTTATGCCTAACATAGCTTGTAAAGTTAATGTGAGGAAAGTAAATGTGCCAATAGTTAAACCAATGAGAGCGATCGCTGTAATGGGTTTATTTAAAAATGGTTTCAGTTGGTCGAATAGAAAGAAGAATATGCCAAGGGTTATGGTAATAAAGTATCTTGGGTAGCGGGAGACGTTGTTAAAGAATTCTTGCATGATTATTTTAGGTAAAAATTAAACTCTACACAATATTATTACTTTAACGCGATTAGCACGAAGTCCCGCACCATAATTTATTTGGTGTCGGGATGAATTATCTTACTAACATTTTATCAACTTTTGACCGCTTATCTTCAACTTCATCAGGCAAATTATCTATAAAATCACTAATTATTTGAGTCATTGTTTTCTGCTTCTTAACTGCATATAATGTCAGCTTATCTAGTCTTTATTTGGTTATTCGACAATGCCATGATTCTTTCATAGTTATATGTTGCAATAATTATGTATACAAAATATTTATTATAATAAATGTATGGTCGAAATGGAAGAGAAAAAATCAGAATAGCCTATTACAGTAGAAGCTCTTCTTTCTATTGTGGTATTTGTAATTTTTAAATTACTTTCAGACATAATTTTAATAATTTGTTTTTTTGAGGGAATATCCCCAGTTTCTAAGGATAACTTAAATACTCGATTAA
>NZ_JAYKGW010000149.1:0-15092 GCF_035285525.1 Okeania sp.
GGTTTTATAAGTGAGTTAACAAGTTTTTACAGATTGTCAGCTAAACCCGCCCCATATCATATAAGCAACCGCCTAAGGGGGCGGGTTTATATAAATCTGAGAGTGAGCATGAAAATTTCTGTGAAAACCCGCCCCTACCACATACACCATTTAAGATGAAACGGTCTACTACTAGATTGTTTCTATACTTTATTCTCCAATTTATCGGAACCGTAGCCAGCGGATTTCATATAACCAGATACTAGACTTTATGTTATATGGAAATTGAGCCAACGTGCCCAGGCAAACTTCATAGTAGTATTCGGAGGAAGGCGAGTTGCGATCGCAATATGATAATGTTCTTTTCTAGATACTTCCACCGATAACTGTAGTTGAGAAGGAGTATTTGCCTCTACTGCTACCCACCCCGAGAAACCCAGGGTTGATTGATTATTTTCATTTTCAAAGCAAGCTTGAGGTTCCATACCTTCTTGAATAACAGCCATGGCATATTCAACTATACTTGCATTAGCGTGTTCTGTAGCAACAGTTGCAGTCAGATGAGACGCGGATGGTGGAAAGCAATAAGGTAACATTGCTACAGTTAACCCGATGGGGCGGGGGTGAATTTGTATTTTAGCTCCCTCTTCAATGATATGAACGTATGAACAAGCATCTGTTTCCAGGTTAGGAGTAACTTCCTGAAGGCTCAAAAGCGCTCTCTGTCCTAAGTAACCCGATTTAATTGACTCTGAAAGCTCATTTTCATCGCCCACTATGGATGCAGAGTAAGGACTTATGACTCGACGACTCCCTGGTAAACCTGTCCAAAGCCGAAATGCCAAACTCTGTGGAAAAGACTCTTGCTTTGTATAAGCTTGATATTCTGGTACTGGTTGAATCATCCCTAAAGATAAACAAGGTGCTGGCCCAACTTTAGTTTGAAATTCAATACTTAACTCTATCTCTCGCTGAAAACCAATGTCAATACTGGGTAAATCTAGAGAAAACCAACCTGCTTTTAAATGTTGATAAGGAACTTGCCATTTTGCTAAACAAGTTTTATCTTCAGGAATGTCCACTGCCACAACCATCATACCCCTACTATTAATATTATTTTTGTTCACATGGAAGTCTACTGCGGCAAGTCCCCGTGAACCTATGGGCAGCAGTTGCTTCAGGACAAAATCGGAACCTGGTGTAGGAATTACATAATTTTTTGTAGGTTGATTCTCAAATTTCAGTTGCAAATTGGGTAATTTGGCCTGGGAGAGAAAATCTTCTACTGCAGCGAAGGCATTTTGAACATTTTCGTGAAGGGTTCGTAGAGATAAATACTGTCGGTGCAGGGTAGTTAATCTTTGAGCAATTTCTTTACTTTCTGTCATTAAAGTAGAGGCAATAAGCTGCCAAAATTGAGTTTCAAGAGGTGTTTTATCTTGATAGTCAAGTTTGAAAATATTTGGTGTATTTTCTTCTCTTCCCTTTGTTTGCCACCAATTTACTAAGGGTTCTAGTTGCTCTTTTCCCTGAGCAGAAAATACTAAAAAGCCTAAACAAAAAGTCGGCGGCCATTGTATTTCTACTGAATCATCATTAAGTGTTTCTCCTAAAGGTAAAATAACTCCAATGAGATTAGATTCATCATAGATAAATTGATAAATTGCTATACTACTATTTACAGCATTTAAGAAAGCTGAATGATAATGGTAATCTTCTGCTGAAATAATAATTTTATTTAGTGATGAGGATAGATCGCCCAAAAACTTTCTACTTGTCAGAATAGTTATCTGATTGTTATGAGGGCTTGGTAAAGTTTTAGATGCAGGTTTAAAGAGTTTTGTTTCCATAGATCATTTCAGTTATTAGTTATTAGTTGTCAGTGAACCTCCGACTAAACTCGGAGGCTTGAAATAGTGAATTAAAATTTTTTCATCCTCTTAAAAGGGCAGGCTTTATACCTCCTTTTCTCCTCAAGGTTTAGAAAATAGGGAATAGTATAAATTTAAAACCCATTTTCGTGTTTCCTTTGCCAAAAACACGCACTTTTGCGTATATATTAAAATGGGTTATATAGATTAACAATTAACTTTTGAAGGTAGTGCAAAAATACAAATTAGTCAAGCTCCACAAGATTAATCCTATTATTCCCCAATTTTTATCTGCATACTTTATTTAGTTCATCCAATAACTGTTTAAATCTTACCAAGGAAGTAATTTGTGTTGTTTAGTTTCTGCATCAGGACTTACGCAAAGGTACTATAATATACAGGACTTACCCACAGACACTATATTATATAGACTCTCGGTGCGTTACGCTGCACTAACACACCCTACTAATAGCGTTCATGGCTTTAGTCCTGTGTATATAATATTTTCTTGACTTATGACTTATAACTTATGACTTATGACCTTTGTTTTGTCCTGCTCCCTTCCCGGTGGAAGATTTCCTGTAAGGTAGGTTGGGTTGAGGTAAGAAACCCAACACAGACCTTGGGTTTCGTACCATGCTAGGCAACCCTAACGGGAACAACTCAACCTACAATCTTTCGGTAATCTTAGAGCGTAATGGGAGTAAGTTGAAGTATTTAAGTAGATATTATGTGAGTTCTTTTTATTTGATATAATGGAAGTTTGTCACAAATAATATATAGTTTCTAAGAGGAGAAAAAATAATGGCCAAAATGTATTATGACACCGATGCTAACCTGGACATCTTAAACGACAAAACCATCGCTATCATTGGTTATGGTTCTCAAGGTCATGCTCACGCCTTGAACCTAAAAGATAGTGGAGCAAAAGTAATCGTCGGCCTCTATCCAGGTAGTAAATCTGCTGCCAAAGCAAAAGCAGAAGGTTTAGATGTTTACCCAGTAGATGAAGCTGCCAAAAAAGCAGACTTTATAATGATTCTTTTACCAGACGAAGTGCAGAAAACCGTCTATAAAAATGAAATTGAACCCCATCTCACAGAAGGAAAAATTATTGCTTTTGCCCACGGTTTCAATATTCACTTTGGTCAAATTTTGCCTCCATCAAACATAGACGTAGTAATGATAGCACCAAAAGGTCCCGGACATTTAGTCAGACGAACCTATGAACAAGGAGAAGGAGTTCCCTGTTTATTTGCCATTTATCAAGATGCTTCTGGTCAAGCACGCGATCGCGCGATGGCTTATGCTCAAGGTATTGGTGGTACTCGCGCAGGTATCCTCGAAACTACCTTCCGGGAAGAAACCGAAACCGACCTCTTTGGTGAACAAGTTGTTCTCTGTGGTGGTCTCAGTGCGTTAATTAAATCTGGTTTTCAAACTTTAGTAGAAGCTGGATATCAACCAGAACTAGCATACTTTGAATGTCTCCACGAAGTAAAACTTATTGTCGATCTAGTAGTAGAAGGTGGTTTGGCAAAAATGCGCGACAGTATCTCTAATACTGCTGAGTTTGGCGACTACACTCGCGGACCTCGCATTGTCACCGATGAAACTCGCGCTGAAATGAAGAAAATTTTAAGTGAAATTCAATCTGGTCAGTTTGCACGGGAGTTTGTGATGGAAAACCAAACAGGTAAACCTGTATTTACTTCTATCCGTCGCCAAGAAGCAGAACATCCTATTGAAGAGGTTGGTAAAGACTTACGTGCTATGTTTAGTTGGTTAAAGAAACGCTAAGAATTTTCTCAGAAAGGGAGCATCTTGCTCCCGTGGGTTTACTTTTTCAGTTATCAGTAGTTTCTACTGAACCAGGAAGTTTGATATAAACAGGACTTAGGCAATATATTCTTATATCATGTCCGGATGATCGGTGATAAAAAACCTTGATCCTTGCAGAGCCATAACTATTGGAAAATAAATGAATAAAACATCAATTCTGGAGATAAAAAGACTGAAATTTTGAGATGTAAAAGTTTTGAAATGTAATCATAAACAGCTAAATAACTATTGTACAACAGATGAATATAAGATCAATAATTGCTATGTTTCCTGATATAGCTACTTTCATGGAACAAAGCCAATATTAATACAGGACTTACGCAAAGGTACTATCTATAGGGTTCAAAAACTGTTGTGCCATAGTTTTAAGCACTATATATAGCGTCACTGCGTAAGTCCTATCATAATTAAATGTTCTCAGTAGTAAGCATCTTGCTCCCATGGGTGTACTTCTTTAATTATTAGTTATCTTTTTTTGAAAAGGAAATTTTATGAGTAATTAAGAGTATAATTTCAGAGATAAAATTATTTGTAATTAATCAGAAAATCAGGAATATGTAAAATGTCATATAGTGATTTTGATTTAAAAAAAGTAAAAGCTGAGTTTGATTTGAAGATTATAGAAACAGAAGATTTATTTTCTCAAGTTGAACCTGTAGAAAGTAGTAATCTTTGAGCTGAGATGTTAAAGCAAAATGTACCCCTGGCTTTAGCGATCGCTACGGAAAAACCTAGTTCTGAGCTAATAATTATTAATATTTTGCTGGAGATTAAAAGACAACTTCAAATCAGTTTTTTTCTGGTATAGATTTCTCGGTTGATAGGGATAAGGCATTGAATGGATTTGGTGATTTTATTATTAGTAAATCTTCTGAACAATTATATTTAGATACCCCTGTAGTTGTTGTTGTAGAAGCTAAAAATGAAAGGATAGTTAGTGGTTTAGGACAATGTATTGCAGAAATGGTTGGGGCGGAAATATATAATCAACAAGATGGTTATTTCAGTTATCAGTTATCAGAACCTCTAACTTCAGCTAAAGTGAAATACTGAATCGAATATTTTTTTCATCTCTTGGAAAGGGGAAGCTTTAGACTCAATTTTTCGGTAAAGATGCTCGGTTGATTTATGGTTTGGTGACGACTGGTCATGTTTGGAAATTTTTAAAGTTGGAAAAGAATTTAGTGTTTATTGATGTAGAGAATTACTATATTAAAGATTACAGAAAGAAAATAGGAATTTTAGTGGATATAATTAATTCAATTAAACCTTTGATGTAACACAGCCTTCGTTGGCTTTAACAACCTGGAAGGTTGTGTTACCAAGTTTACTAACAGCTTTGTAATTTTTTTTCCTAACCTTCTTCCTTCTTCCTTCTTCCTTCTTCCTTCTTCCTTCCATCCGAAAAGTGCTAATTATCTCAAACTTTCTGCTAGTTTATATCCATTAATTACTTGCACAATGTTTATTTGTCCGGTTTTAATTCGAATGTGGGGGCATATTAATTTTCCCGATTTAGTTGGCAAAGAAGCAGATATAATTTTTCTGATGATGTTAGCTAAATATACCTCAATTGGTATTGCTTCTTTAGTAATGGTGGGAGCTTTGGCAGCTTTTATGTCAACTCTTGATTCTCAACTTTTAGCTTTAAGTTCTATGATTACTAGGGATATTTATATTATTTATATTCGTCTCCAAGCTTCTCTAAAAGAACAAACTTTTATCGGCAAAATTTTAATAGTTATTTTAGGAATAATTGGTTTGATTTTAGCAGCAAATCCGCCAGCAAAAATAGCAGCGATCATTACTCAAGCTTTTACTGGTTTAGCAGTATTATTTCCCACAGTTATTGCTGCTTTATATGGCAAAAATATTTCACCTCTGAGTTGTATAATTTCGATTATTTTTGGTGAAATGGCAGTTATTGGTTTTCAGGTAGGTTTTATTCCTAAAAGTTTCGCTTTTGGATTTTTGCCAGTAGTGCCAATAGTAATAATTTGCAGTTTAATAATTGTTATTTTAGGGAGTAGGGAGTAGGGAGTAGTATTCAGGAATAATATTTGCTACACTTTCTTAAGTAGGGACGTTGCATACAACCTTCCTACGGGAGAAGTAAAAACATGAAGAATTTATGAATTATGCAGAAACCGGGTTTATCAACTACCGCTACAACTCCACGGGTAAGTGTAATCACACCTGTATATAATTGCGATCGCTATATTACTCAAGCAATAGAAAGTATTTTTGCCCAGACATATCAATCTTATGAAATCATTATCATTGATGATGGTTCCACAGATAATACCCGCTCTGTCTTGGAACCCTATATTGAAAGGATTCGTTATGTATATCAAGAAAATCAAGGGGTTTCAGCAGCTCGAAATCATGGCATTAATTTGGCGCGGGGAGAATTAATTGCTTTTTTGGACGCGGACGATTTTTTTCTACCGGATAAATTAACTGGTCAAGTGGGGGTATTTGATGGTCAACCAAATTTAGGAATAGTTCACAGTGGGTGGCGCAGAGTAAATCAGCAAGGTGAAACAATAACAGACGAAACACCCTGGGATTATGTTCCCAAGTTAGATTTGGAAGGATGGTTGCGATGGAAACCTATTGGTACAATGGGTACTTTAATGTTTCGGCGAGATTGGTTAAATAAAGTGGGAAGTTTTCAGGTAGGATTAGGTCATGCAGAGGATGTAGACTTGGTATTGCGTTTATCTGCACAGGGTTGTGAAGCTGATTGGTTACGACAGTCTACTATTTGTTATCGTCAGCATGACCAAAATACCATGCGGGATGGGGTGTCTCAGGCGAAATCTATTAATTGGGTTTTGGATAAGTTTTTTGCTTCGGAGTCTCTACCTTTGAAGACTAAGTTATTGGAAAAACAAGTGCGTTATAATACTTTGGTTTGGAGTTCATGGTATTTATATTATACGGGTTTTTATTCTGAAATGGTGGAATATTTACAAAAGTCTTGGAAATATTCTCCCTATTTACCAATGGGAACAGTTATTAATTGGATTGAAAATTTCACAGAATTTTCTGGAAACATGGGGAATGATTTAGATGCTGATAAATTGGCAAAAACTTCTGAATGGCAAAAGTTAATGAGTTGGGTAATTAGTAATAGTGGAGTTTCTTAAAATCAACTAATTGCTAAAAGATTATTGTTGATTATTTTTGAATAATTAACTATTAGCAATTAGCAAGACATATTTTTTTTCAAAAGTTTTACAGGTTTCTAGTTAGAGAATATAGCAGAGAATAACCTCCAAAAAATACAGCTGGAACTGCTATCATCAAAATTATTGAACCTAAAGGAACTTCAAAAGAAATTATATAGACTAATACTGCTGCATAGAAAGCTAATATACCCATTCCCACAAGAGTTAACTTTTTAGGAGTCCACTTAATCTGTTTTTTCTGAATTTTTGTCAGCATTTTTAGGTCTTTACCTTTTAAAAGTTTACCTCTTGGCATAATCTACTCCTTTAATAATCATTAAATAATTGAATTTTGGCAGTTGATAATTTTAGCTATGATTTTTCTAAGACATAAAAACCGGGTTTGTATTAGATGCCTTACCAGACTAATATTTGTCTTCAACAAACCTAGTTTCCGATCATCTAAGCTTAGATTTCATCCCTTAATTCACCAACACCCAATTTTACTTAATTTTGATTGTAACTTGTTTATCAATCTGAAGCAAGTTAAGTATTATTTCGTAAGCATTCAGCTATCAGGTTTTTAATTTCTCTCACATTTTTAACTAGAGAATTGAAGTACAAAAACAAGAGTTTAAGTTGTCACATACAATTAATTGTGTCGGGGGAAAATGTAAATTTTTCTTGAAAGCTAATAGCTGTTTGCGCAGTATGACCCAGGAAATACTTACATTATTTCCAATCAAACTGCATTCCTAAATATTCCTCTAATCTTTGATTATGAGGTTGAAAATATTCACTTAATTTCTGGCGCATCTCATCACTTATTGGAGAATAATATCCTGGATTTAATTTTCTATATTCAGGCAGTTGATATTCTGGTAATTCTAAAAATTTCCATACTTTTTTCATAGTCTTGACAGGTTTTTCATAAAGGTCTTCTCCCTTTAAAATTAGTATTTGTTTTCTAGGAAATACTGCTAACCATTCTTTGATAAATTCTATATAAACACCACGTCCTATATAGTTTTCTGGTTGTTGCCAATAATTTTTGTCTCCTTGAGGTTTTTCAGGATTTTTTCTGAGTATTTCTAACTCTGAATTTATTGCTGTTTCAAAGGAACGATTATCCCAATTTAATCTAATCCAATGATTATATTGAGAGAATGCTCTATCTACAGGATTTCTCAAAATTACTAATAATTTTACTTCTGGAAATACATTATATATTCGCTCGGCACTTTGATAATTTTCTAGATAGTTAGGAGTTGCTTCTCCAGTAATAAATTTTTCTGATTTAGGAATAGGAGGAAAGTGTGCGAGATACCAATTAATTCCTTTCTCAAAGTCTCGATACCAAAAATGAGTTTCTTTTTTTATTGCTGGTATTACTTGGGGATGTTGAGCAATATAATTTTCCAGGGAAGTTGTACCGCTTTTTTGAGCGCCAATAATAATAAAGTTAGGACCATTAGTATTTTTTAAATCCCATTTTTGAGCAACAAAATTAGGATGAGATTTGCGGGTTTTATTGTAAGCAGCAGTTTGATAATTTTTGATTGCTCCATCTAAGTTTCCTGTTTTTGTGAGAATTTCTCCAAGGTTAACATAACACCAAATACTTTCTGGATTTTCTTCAGTAACTTTTTGAAAAAATGCTAATACTTGTTTTAGTTTTCTTTGTTTAATCAGAAATTCTAATAAATTAGAATAGAAGAAAAACCAAGGATATTCAGGTTTAATTTGAATTGCTTTTAGATAAGTTTCGGCAGCTTGATTTAATCTTTTAAATTTGAGTAATGTATTACCTAATTGATAGTAAGGTATAGGTTTTTTAGGGTTTTTATTAATAGTATTTTGGCAATCAGCGAGTTCCTGGTCTAATTGATTTTTTTGGTTTTCTAGTTGAGCAAGTTTGCTATTAATTTCTGGATTATTTGGCTGTACCTGCAAACCTATATTATAAATGATTGTTGCTGGATTAAATAGATTTTTTTGTTCTAGTAAATTTCCCAGTTTTAAATAAAATTCTGGACGTTCTAGTTGAATTGATAATTCTTGAATAGGGGTAAGTTTCTGTTGTTGAAGATTTTGAATAATCTCAGAATAATAGTTAATAGTTTCTTGGAGATTTGATTGAGATTGTTTTTCCAAAACATATCCAAGTTTTTCATAGATACTTGGTAAATTTTGATTAATTTTAAAAGCATAAAGATAAGCTACTACTGCTTCATTCCATCTTTGCAGTTTGATAAATGTTTCTCCTAAACTGTAATAAGACCAGAGAAAATCAGGATTAAGTTTAATAGTTTCATGGTAAGCAATAATGGCTGCATCTAATTCTCCTTTTTCTTGGAAAAGATTAGCTAATTTATGATGAACTACCCAGATTTCTGGTTGTAATTCTATAGCTCTTTGATAAGCATTAATAGCTGCATCTAATTTTTTTTGTTTGACTAAAGCATCTCCTAGACAATGACAAGTAATAGCAGTTTGAGGATTTAATTGCAGTGCTTCTTGATAAGAGAAAATAGCTTTTTCCCACTGCTGAATCTTGGCAAAAGCTTGACCTAAACTATGGTGAGACCAGAAAAATTTTGGGTTAAGTTCAATGGCTTTTTGGTAATTTAATATAGCTATTTGCCATTTTTCTTCTCCACTATAAATTTCTCCTAAATTATGATGTGCTTCAGAGAGATTTGGATTTAATTTAAGTGATTTTTCATAACAGGCGATCGCTTCTTTTTTTTGATTATATTTTAATAGATTTTTGGCTAAGTTCAGATATTCTAAATCTGTTGCTAATTCTGGTTTTAAAGTAAAAGCTTGATACTGAGAATAAACTGCTAATTCTGGTTTATTTATTTGATGATATATTTCTGCTAAAGCATGATAAGCATTAGCAAAATTTGGTTGTAATTTTATAGCTGTTTGATATGAAGCAACTCCTTTATCCCACAATTTTTGTTTGACATAAACACTCCCTAAATTAGCATAAAATTCAGCAAAGTTTGGTTGTTTTTCGATAGCTTTGTTGTACCAAGTAATAGCTGAATCTAAAGCATCTATTTTTTCCATAATTTTCCCGATAGTATTACTAACTGGGGCAAAATCTGGAACTAATTCTAAAGCTTGTAAACAAGTAGCATAAGCTTTATCAAAATCTCCTTGAGTTAGGTAAAATTCTGCTTCTTGATTTAATTTTAATGCTGTTGTTTCTGGATTTTCCATTGATTTTACTATTACTCCTGCTCACTTTACTGATAATTATATCATTACTTTTATTCTTCTTTTTCCTTGCTAGACTTGAGACAAGTAAATCAGATGATTTTGGCTAATTTCATTAATTTAAGTAATTTTTGTAAATCAACAAAAATATCTTTGTTAGATGATTTAGTAGAGCAGTTATGATCAAATTCATCACCTATCAAGTGGTATTGTTCCAAACCAAATATATTACTCAACAACCAATAATAATTCATTACATATTCTGGAATGAAAATAATTTTTTTGACCCCATTTAACCGATTGATTATCTGAAGTAATTACAGGACTACTAAAATTATCTCCCCAAACTCGTCCATTTGGCAATATTGCTATAAATGCTTCTTCATAGTTAATCTGACAACCTCGAAAAGCACGATAAATATTATTATTTATAGTCTGAGATGGCAATAAATTTACTTGGGTAGATGGGTATATATTAATTCTAATTATTGTTGCTGCTGATGATGTAATAACTTTCCAATCTTCTGTTAAGTGACCAAAATTTTTTGGTAATTTCTTAGAAAATCTACACTTAAGTGCCGCATCAATATAATTTTGTTCTTCTATAACTTTAGCTATTTTATGGTAGACATCTATATAGTCAGGTTTAATTTCTAAGGATTTAATAAAACAGGCGATCACTTCTTCTTGTTTACCTAATTCTAATAACTTATCTCCTAGATTTAACCATTCTGTTATTGTAGCAAATTTTGGTTCTCAAATAAGTGCTTTATAGTTGCATTCTGTTACTAATTCATCTTGTCCTAAAAACTGCCATATTTTAGCTAAGTTTCGATAAAAACCTACAAAATTAGGTTGAATAATAATAGTTTTTTCATAATATTTTATTGCTTGTTTTCATTCCTTTTCCCTAGCACTTATACTACCTATATTTGCATGAACCTCTGCTAAATTTACATTATATTCAATTGCCTGTTTGTAAGATTTTTTAGCTGATTCTAACTTTCCCATCTTTTGACATATATTACCTAATATTTTGTAAATTTCCCCAGAGTTAGGTAAAATTTATAAAGCTTTATAACAATTATCATAAGCTTCATTTAACTTTCCTTGAGATAAATATATTTCAGCTTTTTGCTTGAAATTAAATGCTGCTGTTTTTTGATTCTCTATATCTGACATATTTTTCATAACTGCAATTATAAATTGATTAAATATAAGGAAAAATAAAAGAATAAAATAATAATTTCGTTTAACTTAATAATGCATTATTTCTTCTTCCTTCTTGAAAAATCACCAATTAAACTTCATTCCTAAATATTCCTCTAATCTCTGGTTATGAGGTTGAAAATATTCAGATAATCTCTGACGGAGCAAATCAGAAATTGGTGCATAAGAACCAGAATTTAACTTTTTATATTTGGCGAGTTTATGTTCTGGCAAACCCAAAAAATTAAACACTTGCTCCATAGTATTATCTGGCATTTCAAAAAGGTCTTCTCCTCTCAAAATTAAAAATTGTTCCCTAGGAAATACTGCCATCCATTTCTTGATAAATTCTACATAAACACCTCTTCCTATATAATTTCCTGACATTTGCAAATATTTTCTATTTCCTTGAGGTTGCTTAGGAGTAGTTTTAAGTATTTCTAATTCCTGATTAATTGCTACTTCAAAACAGCGGTCTTCCCAACTCAATCTTTGCCAATGATTATATTGAGAAAAAGCTCTATCTACTGGATTTCTTAAAATTACTAATAGTTTAATATTAGGCAGTAAATTATAAATTCTTTTAGGAACTTCATCAGTGACTAAATAACTAGGACTAGCTTCCCCAGTAATAAAATTTTGTGACTTAGGAATAGGAGGAAAATGAGCCAGATACCAATCTATTCCCCGATAAAATTCCCGTGACCAAAAATGAGTTTCTTTCTTAATAGCTGGTAAAACTTGGGGATGTTGACTAATATAACTTGCTAAAGAAGTTGTACCACTTTTTTGAGAACCAATAATAATAAAATTAGGATGGGGTAAATTATTAAAATTCCAATACTTTTCAACAAAAACAGGGTTGGATTTTCGTATATTATTACGACAAGCTTTTTTGTAACTGGTAATTGCTTCTTTAATATCTCCTTTTTCTGTAAAAATTTCCCCTAAATTAAGATGACAAAAAAAATTGTTTGGTTCTTTTTTAGTCACATCTTGATATAAATTTAATACTTCCTCAAGCCGACTTTTTAGCAGGTGTTGCCATAATACTGAATGACAGGAAAACCAAGAACATTCTGGTCTAAGTCTAACGGCTTCTAAATAGGCAGTAATAGCTTCATTTTTTTGGGAATTATGCAAAAAAGCATTAGCTAAATTATAGTATGCACCAGAGAAATTTGGATTGAGAATAATTGTTTTTTCAAGAGTAGCGATCGCTTCTTCCCATTCTTGTTTTTGAATATATATATTGCCTAAACTATAGTAAGACCAAAAGAAACTTGGATTAATTTCTATAGCTTTTTTATAAGAAATTATCCCTTTCTCCAGCTCACCTTTTTTTTGCCAAACATCTCCTAATTTTTTGTGGAATAAATGATTATCTGGTTTCAAGTCTATAGCACGACTATAAGCTGAAATTGCTAAATCATATTCTTTTTTTTCTTGCCAAATTTCTCCTAGTAAATAGTAACATCTAGGACTTTTAGGAGTTAGTTTGATTGCCTGATTTAAAACTACTAATGCTGACTCTAGTTCTCCCTTTTGAGTCAGGACTTCTCCTAATTTTTGATATGATTCTGAGAAATTTGGTTGCAGAGCAATAGCATTACGATAAAAGTTAATAGCTGCTTCAATCTTGCCTAACTCTAACAATTTATTTCCTAAACTAAAATGTTCTTTTGCTGTAGTTAATTCCGGTTCTAAAATAAATGCTTGATAACTACATTCTATAGCTAATTCTTCTTTATCAATGTACTGCCAGACTTTAGCTAAATTCCGGTAAACTCCTGCTAAATTTGGTTTAATATCAATAGCTTTTTGATAATAAAAAATTGCTTTTTCCCACTGTACCTGTTTAGCATAAACACTACCAAGATTAGCATAAGCCTCAGCAAAATTTGGTAGTATTTTTATCGCTTTATTGTAGTAACTTATGGCTGCTTCTAAATCACCTTTTGCTTGGAAAATATTCCCTAGAGTTTTGCAAGCTGGAGCAAATTCTGGTTCCCTATTTAATGCTTTTAAACAAGCTGCATAAGCTGCATCTAATTTTCCTTCAGTTAAACTAGCTTCTGCTAGTTGATGAAAATTAATAGTGACTGTTTCTATTTTTTCATTATTAGACATATTATTTCAGTTATCAGTTAGTCAGTTATCAGTACCTCACACAAAGTTAAGATTTTAAATAGTGTATTTTGTTCCAATAAAAAATTTTATAGGAACCCTAAATTATATCATTTGGAAAAAAGAATACTCCAAAAAGGTAGAGGGTACATCTCATATTTTTAGGAAACAGGTATGGAAAGAATAGTTATGGAGAAAAAAAGTGTTTTGGGAAATATTCAGATGCACCCAAGGTAGATGTTCATCGGAAATGCTCGCAAATAGCTACTCCTATTAATTTTGGATAGTTATATCTATCGTTTATTCCTTTCTGTTAAAGCCTTCTTCCTTGCTAAGGTAATTCATGTTCATTCCTGCTTTTTTCTGCCGCTTCACTGTCACCTAGCTGCTCAAAAACATAGGCTATTTTTTCATAAGCTTTATCATAGTCTGGTTTAATTTGTATTGCTTGTCTTAAACATTCTACAGCATCAGACCAATTTTTTTGTTGAATATATACTTCTCCTAATAATGTATACAACCAAAAAGAATTAGGATTAATTTCTATAGCTTTTCGATAACTAATAATAGCCTCATTTAATCTTCCTATATTCCTTAAACAATTTGCCAAGTTACGATGAAATAAAAAATTATCTGCTTCTAATTCTATGGCTTGATTATAAGCCTTAATTGCTGACTTCCATTTTTTTTGTTCACTTAGTGCTTCCCCTAATTTGTAGTAAAATTTTGCAAAATTAGGATTTAGTTTAAGACCTTTGCGGTACACAACAACTGCTTGATTTATTTTCCCTTGGTTGACCAATATTTCTCCAATTTTACAGTAAATATTCCAAATATTAGGATTACTTTTAATCAGTTTTTTATAACAAGTAAGTGCTGGCTTTAACTTACCTTGTTCATATAAAACATCTGCTAAATGTTTCTGAGACCAAGGAAATTTTGGATTAATTTCTATAGCACGTTCAAATGCTTTTACTGCATCATTTAACTTACCTATTTCTCGAAAAAGTTTTCCTATTTTATAAAAAATCGACCAATTTTCAGGTAATAATCTAGTTAAATTTTGATAACAATCAATAGCTGACTCTAATTCTCCCTTATCTACTAAAATTTCTGCTAACTTTAAATAAGCTTCTGATAAATTAGGATTTAATTCTATCACCTCACGATAATCAGCGATCGCCTCTTCAATTTTTCCGTTACTAAATTGAATATTTCCTTGAATTAGCTTTTCTAATGCTTTTTTTTCTAACTCTATTTTTTGTCCGTAATACCAATATTGTTTGGCTAAAGAAAAATATCCTACCTGTTGACAAACTCGCGATAAATTCCGATAAACAATATCCAAATTTGGTTGTAATTCTAGAGCTTTTTCATAAAAATTTATCGCTGGTTGCCACTTTTCTTGTTTAGCATATAAACTGCCAATATTTGTATAAACTTCCGGCCAATTTGGTTGCTGGATAATTGCTTGTACATACCAATTTATTGCTTCATCTAACTTTCCCATAGCTTGAAATATATTGCCCATACTTTGGCAAGCTAAAGGATAGAAAGGTAATATTTCTAGAGCTTTTTCACAAGTCAAATAAGCTGCATCTAATTTTTCTGCTTTTAAATAAGATTCTGCTTCTTGACATAAATTAAAGGCTGACATTTCTGG
>NZ_JAYKGW010000150.1:0-26536 GCF_035285525.1 Okeania sp.
TAATCAATTAACGATCGCTCAGAACTTCACCATAAGAAAAACCTGGAGCTGCTAGAACAAAAACCGTACTGGGAAGACCTTGAGTTTTAGACTGTAAATCCTGATAATACTGAGTAAAATTTTCTCCTGGAGTCCGAATACCAAGGAAAATCAAATCGGCATCCTGAGAAGATTCATGTAAAATATCATAAAAAGGCCGACCATTAGATACCAAAACTTCAGAAGTTGCACCAATGCGTAAATCTTGAATCACATTATCAACATTTGCTTGGGTGGCTTTAACTGCATTTTCTTCAGGAACAACTAACTTCAAATGAATCTGGGCATTTCGCCAATCCATATCTGTACGCAACAAATAAGCCAAAAGTAGCATTAAGCCACCATTATTTTGTAAACCACCCCACCAAACATCTATGCGACGATGTTGACCAAATTCACGATCGCTATCTTCCCGAAAAATTACCACATTTTTCTTAGCTTTATGAATATGAGCAACTAACTGACAGTAGCGATCGCGACGAGAAGGTTCCTGACTATCTCCAAGCACTACAGTATTCGGTGCTAATGATCCAATGCCATAAGTTTCTACTAAAAGTTTTGCTCCATCAAAAAAATCTGTAGCTGTGACAACTCTTACCAAGACTTGTATTCCCCGCTTTTCCACATACTCACGAATAGTTTCTTGCATATCACTCTGCTGAGAAACATCACGAGATGAACTAGGCAAAACACTACAAACCGTAATTATGCCTCGATTATGAGTGAGGTTATCTGCAAATTGAATTAACAACCAACGTTTTTTCGGTATCCCAGACAAAACCAAAATATGAGGACGCCAGTTTTTAGTATCTTCTTCACCAATCTGCAAAATTCCTTCCCGGACTAAGGCCATCCATATTCCTCGTCTAGCATCTCCCCAAGTTGTCTCTAACTCTCGTCGTTGTAGCCAAATGAAAATGGCCAATACTATTCCAGCAGCAATAACAGTAGCTACAGCATTAATCAGAAACATTATTGCCAAACAACCCAAAGCACCCAACATTGATAATGACCAATGAACTTTAAATGTGGGACGGAAAGAGGGACTTTGTAAAAAGCCTTCTATACCTGCTGAGACGTTCAAAACCAGATATGTTGTTAAAAAGAACATGGTCAAAACTGGGGCAATAATATTTAAGTCCCCAATACAAACTGTGGCAGTTGCGATTCCTAAAGTTACGGCTGTACCAATTCGAGGTTCGTCATTTGGTCCACTACCATTACCAAGACAAGATAACCAACGGGGTAATACTCCATCTCTGGCTAATGCTTGTAAGACTCTGGGAGCCCCCAAAATACTACCGAGAGCGCTGGAAAGGGTTGCTCCCCAAACTCCCAATAAAATACCTGGTCCCCAAAAAGCCATTTCTTTCATAATCAGGGGATTTTCTATTAAGGTACCTGCATCGGCACGCATAGCCAGAATAATTGGTAATACCATGTAAATCACATATCCTGTACCAACTGCTGCTAAAGTACCTATAGGAATAGAACGGGTTGGGTCTCGCAAGTCTCCAGACATACTCACCCCTGCCATTATTCCTGTTACTGCTGGAAAAAAGATCGCCAAAACTGTCCAAAAAGATTCTGTAGATTGGCCTGGAGTTGCCCAAATTTCTATGGTTGTTGGTTCGAGGGGCTGTCCAAATGCCAATGAAATTAGGGATAAGGCGATCGCTCCCATGATAAAATATTGTGCCTTAATCGCGATTTCTGCGGAAGTTAAGGCCAATACTGCTACACCTATTGTGGTAATCAAAGCTACATACAACTGATTCAGGCCACCAAAAGCATCTACCATACTTTCCGCAAAACCTATGGTATATAGGGCAACTGAGAGAGCTTGGGCAAAATAAAGGGGTATTCCTACTGCTCCACCTGTTTCAATACCCAGAGATCGACTAATCATATAGTATGCACCTCCTCCTCTCACTATTCTGTCTGTGGCGATCGCGCTAACTGATAAAGAGGTGAGAAAGGTAATACTTGTGCAGAGAGTAACAATAAGTAGAGTACCTAGTAAGCCTACATTACCGACTACCCATCCAAAGCGGAGGTACATAATTACACCCAATATTGTCAAAATTGAGGGAGTATATACACCGCCAAATGTTCCTAATTTGCCATTATCACCATCGGCAGGAGTTTTTGGAGTTGGCTGTGTTTCTTCTGGTAGATTTGCACGTTTAAATAGTTTCATACATCTAAAAAATTTGCAATTATTGATAATTTTAAATTTAATTTTTGTCAGCATTTAGCTATTAGCAATCAGCTTTGACTGGGGAATGCTGCGCAAACAGCTATTATTAATCAGCTTTGACTGGGGAATTTTGTGTCAAGATATTTTTAACTTCTAGCACATTTTCAACAAGATAATTATTGAAGTTCAACAACGAGAGTTTTAGTTTTCAAATCATACAATTAGTTGTGTTGAAGAAAATGTATTTTTTCTGAGAAACTGATATCTAATAGCTTAATACTTACTAATCTTTTAAATATAAAATTTTAGATAGTATTGTGCTTGAAAATTATAGCATACAAATAACAAAACATATAAATAATTTAAACAGTAAACCAGATTTCTAAGAGGAGTTGTTGTTGTTAATAATAATAAAATAGAGGTTTACATGAATAATCTGGTTTTTGCGTTTGGTGTACTTAAGCAATCTCATTACAACAATTGTTAGAATGCTGAGGTGTAGCTTAACACTAATTTCTATTCCTGATTCCCTTTTTTCTTTGAGTTGAGTAAATGTCTAATACCCGTTTATTAACACTAATTTTAGGTCTTTGTTTGATTTTATTACTCATAATTTGGCTGATTAGTTCCCTATCATGGCTATACAGTCAAATTTCATGGTATGCACCTCCATTTTTGGCTAACTTGTTAGTGCTATTATTAATTATTCTGATTGGAATTGTTATTTTGGCCTTTGTTTATTATTTGAGACTATATATAACTCCGAAAAGTAAACGGCGACTAAACTCAAAAGTTAAAGTCAAGATTCCAGTTGTTAAATCTGATGCTGCTTCTGAATCTCTTAAAGCAGTCAAACAACAAGTCATCCAAATTCAGGATGAGGTGGCCAGACAAGCTTTATTGAGCCGTTCACAAGAGATAGAGGCTAGTTTAGCACAAGGTAATATCAAAGTTGTTGTTTTTGGTACTGGTTCGGCGGGTAAAACTTCTCTGGTAAATGCACTGATAGGACGAATGGTGGGAAGGGTAGAAGCACCGATGGGTTCCACAAAAGTAGGAGAAACTTATAATTTAAAATTATCAACATTAGAAAGGGAAATTTTGATTACTGATACACCTGGTATTCTGGAAGCGGGGGTAGCGGGTACGGAAAGAGGCGAAATGGCAAGAGTTTTGGCGACGGAGGCTAATTTGTTGTTGTTTGTGGTTGATAACGATCTACAGCAGTCGGAATATATTGCTTTGAAGGGTTTGGCGGAAATTGGTAAGCGATCACTTGTGGTTTTTAACAAAATCGATCTTTACACGGAGGAAGATAAGGAAGCGATCATGGTTAAACTGAGGGAAAGGTTGTTGGGGGTTGTGAGTAAAATGGATATTGTGGCGATCGCTGCTCATCCTCATTCTGTCCGTTTGGAAACGGGGGAAGTTTTTCAACCAGAAGCTGATATTAAAGCTTTGATTCAACGTTTGGCGGCAGTTTTACGATTGGAAGGGGAGGATTTAATTGCTGATAATATTTTGCTACAGTCTCAAATTTTGGGGGAGGAAGCAAGAGGTTTAATAGATGCTCAAAGAAGAAAGCGTGGGGAAAAGGTGGTGGAGAAGTTTCAGTGGATAGGAGCGGGTGTGATAGCGGTTACTCCTTTACCTGTGGTGGATGTGTTGGCGACGGCGGCGGTTAATGCTCAAATGGTTATAGATATTGGTAATATTTATGGTTGTGAATTAAATTGGGAAAGGGGGCAAGAGTTGGCAATGTCTTTGGCAAAAACTCTGGCTGGTTTGGGTATTGTGGAAGGGGCGATAAAATTAATTTCTACGGCTTTACAGTTGAATTTAGCTACTTTTATTATTGGTAAGGCTATTCAAGGAGTAAGTGCTGCTTATTTAACTAGGATTGCTGGAAACAGTTTTATTGAGTATTTTAGTCAGAATCAAGATTGGGGTGATGGAGGGATTACTGAGGTTGTACAAAAACAGTTTGAACTAACAAAAAAGGATGAGTTTGTTAAGTTGTTTCTTCAGGATGCGATCGCTAAATTTGTTGAACCTTTGACTAATATTTATTCTTCTGATGAAGAAGTTGAAACTGAGTCGGAATTTTCTGAGGAAGAAGCGGAAATAAATTCTCAATCTCAACCTAGTCAAAAAGTATATAATTTTGATGATTGGGAAACAGAAAATAGATCGAAAAGAGAGGATTGGTGAATGGATAATTAATAATGAATAATTGATAATTGATAATTAGGGCTTGAATTTAATTAAAATTTTTGTTTTTATTATCTATCAATAAATCTACTTGATATAAAATACTTGTTACCCATAATATTAGTTACTGAAAAATTCAGTTATAAGGCTTCTCTATTCATGGATAAAGAAGAAAGATTTCCTTTTAGTCAATCATTTTCTTTATAATAAAGAGGTAATAATTAATAATTAATTGTTGAAGAGACTTACGCAGAAACCGGGTTTCTTTGCTGAAATTTCCTCCTTTGAACAACAACGGCAATCAACTCGGTTTCTTGGTTGCGCCTGCGCCAGTCCTGTGTCTATAAACTTACAGCAGATTCCAACTATATAAAGTACAGATATTAATAATTAAGTTTTCTCAGTGCGATTTTTCCGGAACCGTGCATCTTGCTCCCGTGGGTCTACCTCACAAAAGTCGAATCTGCTATGCTATATTTATAGCAATGTGCGCACTTAATATTTACAAATTGCCGGAGGTGTCCAAGCAGCTCAAAACCTTATATTATAAGCTATTTATTCTTCCTCCATACCTGTTCCTTCTCTTGGTTGATTGGATATGGTTACGGAACCTATCCATCCCACCTTTCGGGAAACTCCGCTTTTCATGTTGGGCAGCGAAACAACTGCTGTTGCCTATTCCCTAAAAGCAGTGCTATACTTTTTTTATTCCTTCTTCTATTTGTCACGAACATTTATCACGCTTGGTATAAAAGCGCGATCGCATTTCCACTTATCTAATTCTCTTTTTCATTTTATTAAGCACCTGCGCTGAGCGAGCGACTTACTTCCAAAATACACGAAAAATTCTTTTGATGCAACTACTCTGTATTTCTTACATATCAATGCTTTGAAAAAATAACTTACAAAAACGTTTGGCTGCGGTATCGCACCCAAATTTCCCCCATTTTTGACTCTAAAGAGCTACTTTCAACTTTTTTTGCTAAATTTAGTTTAAATTCCAAATATATTTAGGGAAATTTTATAAGTTTCATTTATGTTAATATTTTATAAATCCCTAAAAAGCTTACATGTAAAGACTTTCAATAAAAATACCAGTATAAAAAATAAACCTTCTTCCTTCTTCTCTCTTACTTCCTTCTTCTGCTTAAGAATTACTGCTATTGCCTTAGTAAACAAAGCAGTTGTTGTGACTAAGGTTAATTGTTCGTTATTGATTTACTAACGTGTATTTACATAAATTCACATAAATTGATTCACTCAATTTATACAAATTGTGTTAAGATGCAGAAAAGTTGGTAGTGTGAAACCAGGCCACTGAGTAACCGCTATACTGATAAGTTGCCCTAGCATGGTCAAGTAATTTCAACTTCTGCGAAAGCTAATAACCAAGGCGACATAAGTGTTGAAAGCGTCTACAGTTTTTTTGTAGACCTTAGGAGATACCCCCTCAGTAAGTTAGATTACTGTGCATTGTTAGCTTTTGTTAACACTCATATTATCGGAATACAAAAGACTTTACTAAAGTTCCTATATCCATTATCCATCGTTTCAATGGTGCATGAGGAGGGATTGCTAAATTTTAGCCATCTAACGCACCATACTAGACCGACACAGCTAATGAGTTTGCAATAGATTTTAGGTAAAAGCTTTAACATATAAGGGTTATCGCTAAATCCTAATGCACCATTTAAGGCGTGTCAGTCCCATACTTTATCTCCCTTATACAAAAGTGTAAGGTTGGCATCGCCTAGTTATCTTAGTTTTTTTAAGTTCGACACACTGGTTTTTCAAATTTCTTTACCTGTGTAATGCCGAACACTCTTATGTCGAAACTAGCTACACCAATACGATGTATTGTAACTGAAATAACTTTGACTTTAAAAAAAGTAGGCTGGACTAACCATTTAAGGGATTTGAACGCTTTGGCTAAATTTGTGGTTAGTCCTTACTACAAGCTTCCCAAAGTCTCTGACTATTATCACTTAAACCATCCAACAACCAGTCGAATCTAATTCTTTGAGCTTTTTTATCATTAGCAAGAAAGTCATTAATATACCTTTGCCAGCTTAAATTTTTTTTCCCTCCAGGAAGTATAAACCCATAACCAGAACAAAAAGGACGACCATTTGCCTGATTGACAGTAATCAAAGTATAATTCTTTTCAAGATCCAAGTTCCTCTCCAGCGCCGCACCTAACAAAATAGTTCCATCATTTGAAAAACCACTAATTTCACCGTCCATCAAAGCATCCATACCTTGTTCTAAACTTAAAAATTTTTTCTCAATTTGTTCTTCAGGGAAAACTTTTTCTAGATCGCCTACAGTAGTAGTATTCCTAATTGCACCAACTACGCCATTACCAGTATTTATATCTTCTTCTTGCCTACCTCTTTCAGCCAAAATTTGTGTTGCCGAAATGAAAAAAGGTGTAGAAAAATAAACACCATATTTTTCTTCACGTTCAGGCAGAATAGCATTAGGACCACATTCTAAATCTACCGTACCACTTGTTACCAAATCCCAACGACTTTGGACAGTTGAGGTGACGAACCTTACCCTGATTGGATTGAGTGTATTACCAGTAGCACTCAGACGTTCAGCTAGAGCATAAGCAATATCTACACAATATCCTGTCCGTTTTCCATCCTCCCTAGAACCAAACCAAAAGACATCTTCTCTAACTGCTACTGTTATTTCCTCTTTTCTAATTATTTTTTCTTGTATTTGTGCTTGACTTATTTTTTGAGGAAAAATAGTCCCTAGAAATGCCAGAGATGTAGCAATAATAAATTTCAGTTTCTTGTTCATAATTATTAATTCTCAGGTTAAAATCTTAAAGAGCTTCGAGTTACAAATACCCAAATTGGGTCATTTTGATCGTCATGTTCTGGCTTAGTCTCAACAAAAAAACCAGACGTTATATCTATATTATTGGAAATTCGATAACTGTAGAAAACTTGAAACTGTAAAGAAGTATCTGGATCCTCATCACCATTGTCAACATTAGTCAATTTTGGCTGTTGACCAACAGAAAAACCTAACATTCCATTTTCAAGCAGTAAGTCATCTATAGCTACCGTCACTGCCCAGTTCCAAATATCCGCTTTATCTCCTTCGCGAGCCCCTGCTTCTGCTCTAGCATTACTATAACCAACCCAACCAGAGACAGTAACAGGCGCCAAACGATAGCTAGTTTGAAATCCAAAATGATCTGCTGAAGTGGCCACATCCCCAAAAGGTCGTGCAGCATTTTCACTCCCTGTAAAACCTGATACCTCAACTGAATCCGCCGTATAATATGATCTCACATAAGCCAAAGAAAAATCAAAATTTATGGTTGGTGAAACAGTTAACTGAGCATAAGCGCTATTTGTACCATTAAAAAGTCCACGACCATCTCTGGGATCCTCCCCACTACCTGTAAGATAAGCTAAATCTAACCTAAAATTATCATTAATTTGATAACTATAACCCAAACCAGCACCCCCTGGTTGGATATAAATATTGGGATTATAAATACCGAATAAAGACAAGCTTCCGTTACTACTAATCAGTTTAGGATTAAGTGCAGGAGCCATTAAGTCGAAGTCAAGTCCAGCGCCTCCCACATAAGCGCTCATTCTATCGTTGAGAGGAAAAGTATAGTATACTTCTGCTAATTTGGCAATATCGCCACCTGGAGAGCCTAAGCCTAAAAAGGTCATCGCAGTACCTGTACTTACTCCAGGTAAGTCTCCCACCCTGATCCTAGTCCTGAGGAAGTCTTTACCTGTAAAACTGGTATCAAAGTTGAGTGTCACATTATGGCCAAATCCCATTTGGACATCATCAGCGCTTACTGTGCCACTATCATCACCGAAAGCGTCATATAAAGCTAGGGTTACTTCTCCTTTTAGCACAGTTGTGGTAGAAAATTGATTAGCATCCAGAACATCTGCGCGAGTTTCCAAGGCATCGAGGCGGGACTTAAGTTCTGCTATTTCCACAGCAAAATCTTCTTGTAATTTTTGGCTTTTCTCTAAGTCTTCTGAGGAAATATAATTTTCATCAAATTGTTCAATTAGACCTTGAATCACTTGCAAACATTCGTTAAGATTAGCTGCAAATTCATAACGAGTAATGGCCCTGTTACCACTGAATGTCCCATTTGGGGATGCCAGTAGACAACCATAACGTTCTGCTAATCCTTGGACTGCAGTGTAAGCCCAATCTGTGGGTAGAACATCACTAAGTTGATTAACAGAGTTAATTTGTTCTAAAGGGAAAGATATTTCTGGGAATTGACTGTATTGTTCTATTTTTTCTAAAATAATACTATCATTTGCATTTTTTTCGGTAGTTGTAGTTGCGGTTTCCTGTTTTGAACTTGCAATTGGTTGAAATTTTAAGACAGGTTGGTTGAGAGGGTTGTATTTTTCTATGGTTTCTAAAATATGGTTATTTTGGTCACTATCTTGAGTTGATATTTGTTCTTCGGCTTTACTGGTCGAAGCAATAGATAACACAAGTCCCATTCCCAAAATTAAGGGAAAAATCACAACATAAGTTTTACGTCCCATACTTTTTATTTGATAATTTTGATTGATACTTAAAAAAGCTAAGTTATTTTAATACACGAGTGAATTTATTACAACTATTGATGATTATTTTCTTTATGTGTAAGCATTCGGTTATTAGCCGTCAGCTCAAGCGCAAATTCTATCTAAACATAAAATGGCTTTAAATGAATATAAGCTTTAAAGTCGGCTTTGATAGTAAGATTCAATTTATGTCAATTAATAAAGCTTTTATCTGAAACCAAATAAATAGCTGATTGTTAAATGCTTAGGTCATAATTATCTCAAAATTCTCACTTTTTCCACTGCATTAACTGAAATGTTGTGATTTTTTTAGTACCTAAAATTATTCTCATCTTATATTTATATATAAATTGTCAAGGATTTTGTCTCATCAACTATTATCTAAGATTTTCATGATTTTTTAACTCAGTAAAAATGGAGATATAAAACTATGACATTAACTGAAAAGTTGTGATTTTTTTAGTACCTAAAATTATTCTCATCTTATATTTATATATAAATTGTCAAGGATTTTGTCTCATCAACTATTACCTAAGATTTTCATGATTTTTTAACTCAGTAAAAATGGAGATATAAAACTATGACATTAACTTGCTTCATTTACTAAAAAAAACTGATAGCTGACTGCTAATACCTGAAAGCTTACATATTAATTTTAATTTTTTTATAAAATTACTTTGAGAAATTGATATAAGTGGCAATTATATGGCAACCTGAAATATAGAAAAAAATAGACTACTAAGCTTATTCTCTACAAAAAAATAACATAATTATGCAAACCCTAGTTAACCCAACCAAAACCCCAGTAAACCAACCCGCTTTTGACACTACTATCCATCGCCGAAAAACTCGCCCTGTCAAAGTAGGTGATATAACCATCGGAGGTGGCCATCCAGTTGTCGTCCAGTCAATGATCAACGAAGATACTCTTGACATTGACCGTTCCGTAGCTGCTATTCGACGTTTACACGAAATAGGTTGCGAAATTGTCCGTGTCACCGTTCCTAGTATGGCTCATGCTAAATCTTTAGCAGAAATCAAACAGAAATTAGGACAAACCTACAAACCTGTACCACTGGTTGCTGACGTTCACCATAATGGTATGAAAATTGCCCTAGAAGTGGCCAAACACGTTGATAAAGTCCGAATTAATCCTGGTTTATATGTCTTTGAAAAGCCACAAACCGATAGAAACGAATATACCCAAACAGAATTTGCCGAAATAGGTGATAAAATTCGTGAAACTCTAGAACCCTTGGTAGTCTCCCTCAGAGACCAAAACAAGGCTATGCGCATAGGAGTTAATCATGGGTCTCTAGCTGAAAGAATGCTATTTACTTATGGGGACACCCCAGAAGGTATGGTAGAGTCAGCCCTAGAGTTTATCAAAATTTGTCAGTCTTTAGACTACTATAATATAGTAGTTTCTCTCAAAGCCTCACGAGTACCAGTCATGTTAGCTGCTTATCGGTTGATGGTAAAGCGCATGGATGAACTAGGTATGGCTTACCCTTTACATTTGGGTGTAACAGAAGCGGGTGATGGAGAGTATGGTCGAATTAAGTCTACTGCTGGTATTGCTACACTTTTAGCGGAAGGAATAGGAGATACAATTCGCGTATCTTTAACTGAAGCACCCGAAAAAGAGATTCCAGTTTGTTATGGTATTCTCCAAGCCTTGGGTTTACGAAAGACAATGGTAGAGTATGTAGCTTGTCCTTCCTGTGGCCGAACATTATTCAATCTTGAGGATGTTCTACATCAAGTGCGAGAGGCAACAAAACACTTAACAGGATTGGATATTGCTGTTATGGGTTGTATTGTTAATGGTCCAGGAGAAATGGCTGATGCAGATTATGGTTATGTAGGTAAGCAAGCTGGTTATATCTCTTTATATCGTGGACGGGAAGAAATTAAGAAAGTACCCGAGTCCCAGGGAGTGGAGGAATTGATTAATTTAATTAAAGCTGATGGGCGTTGGGTTGAACCTTAGTTTATAATTTAAGTATTGTATGATGGGAGTGTATTGTTTTTACACTCCTATGTCCGGAATCTCAATCAGTTAGTTTGGATATCGATAACAAGATAGTTTATTAGTTTGATTTAGTCTTAATAAAAGCCAATAATTAATATTTATTTATAGATACTCTAATAACATTTTGGATTATCAAGGATTAGGCTAGGTTTAATAAATTATTTGTTAAATCAAAGTCAAATTCTTTATTAAATACAAGAAAGATAGTTACAGCAAATTAATTATAAGTATATAAAGTACAGATATTAATAATCAAATATTTTCAGTGCGAACTGGAAAGCTCCCGTGGGTGTACCTCACCAAAATTGAATCTGCTGTAAAAAATAGTAAGCATTCTACTAGCTGACCTTTAGCAAATCGCTTTTTCACTTAGTAATATACTAGCATTTGTTAATGACAAAACTTAACTTCATTGATAACTTTTTATTCTGCTTGAAGAACATTTTCTACTTTAGTGCGATAATGAGTTAATTACAGCAGATTCCAACCATAAGAAATGCAGATTGAAAAATTAAATTTTTTCAGTGCGAACTGTAAAGCTCACCTGAGTGTACCTCACCAAAATGAAATCTGCTGTAAGTTATAATTGATAGTTGATAGCTAAGTCGGTTGGTAAAAAAATTATAAGCACGTCTGTAGCGACTGGAACAGAGTGGAAAAAAAGCAATCTCCAGGATTTAAACAGGTTTAAAATTTAGTTGCATAGTGATGTTTATTTATGCTTACCTACTTATGAATGCTTACCAAAAATATTCAATAACTTGATAAATAAATCATAATTTTGGATACCTACAAAACTCAAACTAGATCATAAAAAAATAAATGATCAAACTTCTATCCCTGACATTTATCAATAGATTTTTAGTAGAAAAACTTGACTTGAAAGAAGTAGTTTGTACTTAATAAATGAGTAAAATAATATCTTTTAAGAAAGTAAAAGAGAATTTTAATATCATGTCCGTTGGTATCAGAGTGTGTAAAAAGTTAGGGAAATATCCACCTTCTGCAAGATTTTTCCAACTCTAACAACTTCTTTCTTTTTCCTTCTTTCTTGCCTTCATTTATACAATACCGATGCTACCGGACATGATATAATCCAACCTCTAAAAAGTTGATAGCTAGTTAAACTAGAAGACACAAACTCACTCTGTGTAATAATCTTAATATGCTAAATTGGGTATATATATTATATATTAATTAATAGACGATGGATAGTGGGCAATCAATAATGGATAATGGAAACTATAGCAATGCGGGCTTATGTTTTCATAACTCAAAAATTAGCAATAAACTCTGAAACTCTTACCCATTAACCATTGCCTCGCAACCTATTCCCCATAAAGTAGCAAAATTTTTGACACGAATAAAAGTGGAAATCTTATTTCTTTAATTATCAATTATCCATTATTAATTAGCACTTGCTGGTTAAATATCAAAATCTTGACGAGCTTAAGGTTTGACCCTTTTCAGGTACTAATAAAGTACCAGATTCTGGGTGGTAATGCTTCAAAAATCTAGGATTTTTGGCAACATAAGGGTAGAAAATCAAGGGAGGATTCTTCTGACTACTTCTTCTATGATTCTCATTTCTACTCGATTCTGGATTCTGGATTCTGGATTCTGGATTCTGGATTCTACCCCTACCACTCATACTTTTTCAGCAAACCCTAATTATCCATTATCAATTATCAATTTGTAATTATTGTTTAAACTTAACTCAACGAATAAAATGGTTATAGCAAAACGTGGACTAATCCTTGGTGCAACAGCATTAATGTTAACAGGTGTTACTGTAATTGGCGCTGGTATTCATCTTTCTTCTCAAGCATCATTAAATAATAACGACACTAAAGAATTAATCGACCAAGTTTGGCAGATTATTGACAAAACTTATGTAGATGGTACTTTTAATCAAGTAGACTGGAAAGCAACTCGTACTGAATTTCTGGATAAAAGTTACACCAGTGACGAACAAGCTTATGATGCTATTAGGGAAATGTTGGAAAAGTTAGGCGACCCTTATACCCGCTTTATGGATCCCGAAGAATTTAAAAATATGCAAATAGATACTTCTGGGGAACTAACAGGTGTAGGTATTCAGCTAACCCAAGACGAAGATACAAAAGAATTAGTAGTTATTTCACCAATAGAAGATACTCCAGCTTTTGATGCAGGTATTCAAGCTAAAGATATTATTACCAAAATTAACGGTCAAAGCACTCAGGGGATGGACCTTAACGACGCGGTAAGTTTGATTCGGGGTTCTATCGGTAGTCAAGTAACTTTAACTATTAAACGAGAAAATCGGGAAATAGAGTTTCCCATTGTGAGGGCAAAAATTGAAATTCATCCTGTTAAGTATTCTCAGAAAGAAAGTTCTTTAGGCAAGATTGGTTATATCCGCTTAAATCAATTTAGTGCTAATGCTACAGGTGAGATGCGAGAAGCAATAAATGATTTAGAAAGTCAGGATGTATCAGGTTATATTCTGGATTTACGTTCTAACCCTGGTGGATTGTTATACTCTAGTATAGAAATTGCCAGGATGTGGTTATCTCGTGGAGATATTGTTTCCACTGTTAATCGCAATGGGGTAACAGATCGTCAGAAGGCTAATAATAAATCTTTGACAGATAAGCCATTAGTTATTATGGTAGATGGAGGTTCTGCTAGTGCTAGTGAGATTCTTTCTGGCGCTCTACAAGATAACAAACGAGCTAAGTTAGTTGGGACTAAGACTTTTGGCAAAGGTTTAGTCCAATCTGTTCGGGGTGTTGGTCAAGGCGCAGGTTTGGCAGTAACTATTGCTAAGTATTTTACCCCTAATGGTCGTGATATTAACCATGAGGGAATCAAGCCAGATGAGAAAATATCTTTGACAGATGCACAGAAAGAGATGTTACGGAAAAATCGCAGTAAGATAGGAACTATTGAAGACCCTCAATATGCTAAAGCATTAGAAGTTTTGACTCAAGAAATTGCTACTTTGCAAAACAATAAAGCTGAGTCTGCCAAGTAGAAGCATAATTTCAATTAATTAGGGTTGGCGTATGGAAAGCTAAAAGTCAGAATAAATTAAGTGTTAGGAACTTTATATCTTCAGTAGTTATCTTAGTTATTGGCTTTTGTGGGCATCAATTTATTGAGATTTTCTACTGAGATTCCAGAAAATTTATGCACGAACAATGACAGAAACCTTTGCCTGTTTCCCCCATATCCGGGTCTCCGGGTCTTCGTGGCTCCGTGTCCTACCCTCACCAAGCAATTTATTCAGCGTCTTTTCGGTGCGTGGGTAGGGAACAGGGAAGACTCTTAGACATTCTGCTGCAGACAAATTTTCTGATCATCAGAGTCAAACATTTACCATTTTGAGACAACAATAGCCAAAAATTAGGTACTTTCACGGTTCTCGATCAATCAGGACTTAAAAAAGTATTAGGGTTTAGGTATCAAAAATTGGGAACTTTTAGGTTACTGAGGTACGTTTACCGAAAAATCAAAAATTGAACATTTTCGGCTAACTATAATATAAGAATCACTCTTACTGTCTTTACGGCCAACTCCTATTTTTCTTAACTCTTGACTATTCCCTACTTCCACCATCAGACCTTTGAGCGCCAACCCTATTTATTTGTTACTTTTGAGATTTAATCAGCAAGCCTTGCCTATTTTTATCCATCACCTCCACTTCTTATATACCAGAAAACTATTATTTTTTACCACTTTACTCTAAACTAAAAATCAATTATCCTTTACATCTCTATACATTTAGAGCTAGCTGATTAAATGTCAAAGTCTTTATAGCTAAGTACCTTTTTTGGTCGTAAAAAAGTCAGATTATTGCCTGATCAGGCTGCTCAAGTGATTATTTTACTAAGGTAGGAGTACTAAAGTCAAGAAATAATTTTTGCGAGTATGTCCTATACAACTCCTTATTCCTCTTTACTTCCCCTCCTGGGAGTGGTTAGGGTTAGGGGTGGGTTGACTCTCTACTCCCTGTCAAGCGCCAAAAGACTTTCCATACGCACACCCTATTTATACATAACAATCTGTAACTGAGATACCTATAATATCATATCCGGTTGAATAGTTACATTTCGGAGAAACGAAGGCAGCTATGCTCAAGCTTTTCTGCTATTTTTACCTTGATTTTATACACGCACAGTGCCCGAAAAATCCGATGCTAATGGACATGATATAATTTCAATTTTATTTTGTTTGTAATCAGGATTAAGAAAAAGAATTCGTAAATCCATACATATTTGTTAACTTTCCATTACAATCAAGAGAAAAAATTAAAATCAATAAACTAGGTCATTGAGGGAGGATAGAACCATTAATCAAAAATTAAATTCAATAGAAAAAACCGAGAAGCCAAACTTATCCCCTATAAATCAGTCAATATTAAAAATTTGGGGTCCTTCTCATTTACAAGGAAACATAAATATTAGTGGTGCTAAAAATTCAGCACTCCCTGCAATGGCAGCAACAATACTTTCTTCAGGAGTTTGTCGTTTACGTCAAATCCCATGTCTAGCAGATATTAACACAATGGGAAAAGTTTTATCTGCCCTGGGAGCAAAAATCAAACACAATGGCAATACTTTAGATATAGATGCTAGTATCCTAAATACTACTGAAGCTCCTTATGAATTAGTAAGACAATTGCGTGCTAGTTTTTTTGCTATAGGTCCTATTTTAGCGAAGTGGGGAAAGGCTCATGTTCCATTACCTGGTGGATGTGCTATTGGTGCTAGACCCGTTGACCTTCATGTTAAAGGTTTAGAAGCTCTAGGAGCAGAAGTCCATATCGAACATGGTATGGTTAATGCTTATATCAGTGGTAGTAAAACTAGGTTGCAAGGGGCAAAAATTGTTCTGGGTTATCCTAGTGTTGGAGCTACTGAAACTTTAATGATGGCAGCTACTTTGGCTGAAGGAAAAACAATCATTGAAAATTCAGCTCAGGAACCAGAAGTAGAAGACTTAGCTAATCTATGTATAGCTATGGGTGCTAATATTTCTGGTGCAGGTACAAAAACTATAGAAATATCTGGAGTACCAAAGTTACATGCAGTTGATTATACTATTATCCCTGACCGAATAGAAGCTGGGACATTTTTAATAGCTGCTACAATTACAAATTCAGAAATAACTATTTCACCAGTAGTTCCTAAACATTTAAGTGCAGTTATTTCTAAACTTGAGTCAGTAGGAGTAAAAATTCAACAAGAAACATCAGATAGTCTACGGATTTTACCTGGTGAATCATTAAAGTGTACTGATATTGAAACTCAACCATATCCTGGTTTTCCGACTGATATGCAAGCTCCTTTCATGGCCTTATTAAGTATCTGTTCAGGAACTTCTACTGTTACAGAGACGGTATTTGAGAATCGTATGCGTCATGTCTCTGAGTTAAATAGAATGGGTGCAGATATTCAGGTAAAAGGAAATACAGCTACTATCCAAGGAGTACCCAAGTTATCGGCTGCTCCAGTAATTGGAACTGACCTCAGAGCTTCCGCTGCTTTAATTTTAGCAGCTTTAGCAGCAGAAGGGGAAACAACTTTTCAGGGCATACATCATCTTAGCCGAGGCTACGAACAAATAGAAGTTAAATTACAAAAATTAGGGGTAAAATTGCAAAGAGTAGACTCAGTTGAAAGATAGTAACTAAAGGGCCTAAGCCAAATCAATTAGGGATTGGTAGCTTCATAAAGTACCAATTATTAGTAAATAAAAAAACTGTGCTTGTCCGCAGGGAGGCGGTAATATTAGGCTCAAGCTTAATTAGCCAGAGTCAACTTAGCCCTAGGCGAAGTCTTCTCCGAGAGTAGAGATTGCTATTCTGCATATGATCTGGTAGCATATTTTTGGGCTACTCCCTTACCTAATTTCCTGACATTGAATTATTATATTGATAGCCCATACATCTCTAGAATAGGGCTATATCATTAAATGTCAAAGTCTTTGTAGGCATTAGTTTCAGCTTTTGCAAATACTAAAAAAATGCCGACTTTTAGGTAATTCCAGTATGGTTCCCGAAAAATCAAAAATCCAGGTTTTGGGCAAGATGGGGGTAAAAAATCATGCTGTTGATTCTTCTGGTTACCTCTTCTATGATTATTATTCCCATAGGGATTCTGAATTCTCGATTCTGACTCCTTCCCTGATCAAAAGACTTTTGAGTGCAAACCCTAGAATAGAGTCTGTGTGGATTACTTGAGTTATGCTATTATATCATTGATAGGTTTAAAATCAAGCAAGTATGGCTTTGACAACAACACAACTAATTGGCTTAAAGGCAAATCATTTTCGGCATCCCCGGGATCTAGAGGCAACTAATACTCTAAAACAACTTCCTGGTCTTGACTTATTAGTTAGACAGTTATTAGGTCAATTAGGTGAACAATTTTTCTATATGGAAAATATAGCTTCTAGTGTTTTAGTTAGTGAATCACAATTGCCTGATTTACATAAAAGATTATTGAATGCTTGTCAAGCACTTGATTTAGAACCACCACAATTATATGTTCGTCAACATCCTGTGCCTAATGCTTATACATTTGCTATGCGAGGGAAGCAACCTTTTATTGTTGTTCATACATCTTTAATAGATTTGCTCAACTTAGAAGAAGTCCAAGCAGTATTAGGTCACGAATTAGGACATTTGAAATGTGAGCATGGAGTATATCTTACATTAGCTAATTTAATTGTACTTGCCACTGGACAAATTTCGACATGGGGTGGTATAATAGCTCAAAGTATACAAAGTCAAATACTCGAATGGTTAAGATGTGCTGAATTTAGCTGCGATCGCGCAGCTTTACTGGCTACACAAGACCCTCAAGTAGTTGTATCAGTTTTGATGAAGTTAGCTGGTGGTTCTCCCACTTTATCACCTCAACTCAATGTTGATGCTTTTTTAGCTCAGGCAAGAGCTTACAATGAGTTTAGTAATACGGAATTGGGTGAAGTTTTTAGGGAAGTCCAAACAGCTCAGTTGACTCATCCATTACCTGTATTAAGAGCTAAAGAAATTGATAAATGGGCAAGTAGTAAAAAATATCAAAATCTATTGCAAAGTTTATCAATAGATGTGTACAATAAAAAAAGTCAGGGCGAATGGCGAAATTGGTAGACGCACCACACTCAAAATGTGGCGACTTCGGTCATGTCGGTTCGAGTCCGACTTTGCCCATGTTTATAGTTTTGTAGGGGATGGAGATGTAAAAATATGGTGAAGTTGAAAAGATGGGAGTCTCCCCGAAAACAGGGGCGAAATATTAAAGGAAAAGGAGGAACTGCAAGATTAAGACAAATAAGAAAGCAGCAAAACCTACTTATCAAAAAATTAATGAGTCTAGAAGAAGGAGCTTATGGTTCCTTCTTTTTATTTCTCTATTAGGGATTAGTTAAGAGTCACGATTTCGGGGAGTTGCAGAGGAAGTACTTGAAAAAATAGTTCTTTAATTTTTCTGTCTTACTCCCTTCCTTACCCGACGCCAGATTAATATCAGTATATCATTACAGGATATAGTTTATAGTCAGATTTTTCTAGGTAATCTTCTAGAGGGAAGGGAGTAGTTAGCCAAAATTCTCAGTTTTTAGGCTCAGGGGCTTGCTGAAAAAGTATTATGAGTGGGGGAGGAGTCAGGAGACAGAATAAGTCAGGAATTTACAGAAGACAGTAGGAATAATTGATTCCTTAATTTTTCAGCCAATAGTCAACCAAGATTATAGCTTTTTTAGCAATTGAAGAGCAAAAAACTGGCACTTTTTACCGACCTAAAAATTATCAAATCTTGATATATCAAAGTATTCATATTTCCATACGCAAACCCAAATTACCTAACCCCATGTATTATACTAAATACTAGCGGATAGTCTCTAATGATAAAGGGAATAATAGTCGCAACTTAACTAATGTTCAGAAACAGTAATTTTTTCCGCTTTAAGGAATATGCTTTTTATTTCTATTTAGAATTGGTAGTTGTGGACGAGACGAGTTAGGAGGTAGATAATATTCTGGAACAGAATTAGTTTGCTCAAAATTAGAACCCTTGAGCAACCAAAAACGAAAGACAATGGCCATTCCTACAGTTCCCATTCCTAGACTAAATAAAGACCAACTTCCTCCAACACCACCAATCACCGCATCAACAGCTCCTACCGTGACGATAAAGCTTACTACTGGCTCTTTTCGATAAGCTGTTTTCATAATTCTTAGCAATAAAGCGTTAATCATAAGTTCAATTTTAATGTGATCTAGAGTTTGAGTATATTCTATTTTGCTCAAGGGAATTGAGTTAAAAATCTCGCTACCTTAATTTTAATTATCCTAACTTATTAAATATACTGCCATATAAAACATTAAATCAGCAAATAAGCTTTTATTGTATCACAGCTTTGTTTGAGAATCTAAAGTTATACCCAAAACAATATCATGTTCATCCAATGATGTTTAAACTATTTAGGGTTTGCTGATTAAATATCAAAGGACTTATATATTAAAGATTTTAGGCTTTTTATATCTGGAAATAGTATAAGGTTTTTGCTCCTCAATTGCTAAAAAAGTTAGGATTTTGGTTGACTATTGGCTGAAAAATTAAGGGATAATTCTTCCTCCTGTCTTCTGTAAATTCCCTATTCCTCCTTTCTGCCGACTCCTGACTCCTGACTCGTACCCCCACCTATAAGACTTTTTCAGCAAGCCCTATTTAGGGCTTAGTTCTGATTCCTAACAGACTTTTTGACCAAGTCCTATTAGGTCTTGCTGATTAAATCTAAAAGCACTATTTAATCAAGGTTTTAGTCTTTTTAAGTCTGGAAAAAGTACCTAGTTTTGAGTTGCTTGATGCTCTTCAAGTTAGGATTTTGGATAGACAAACACTGAAAAATCAAGGTAAAATTATCTCCCTTACTTTCTCTGTCTTCCCACAACAACTACACGAACCACCCCTCCCACACTCTGCTTTTTTTCAGCAAGTCCTAATTAGAGTTTGTTGAATAAATCTTAAAGCATTAATAGATAAAGGTTTTAGCTTTTTTATGTCGAAAAAAGTAGCTAACTTTTGGCTATTATTGTCTCAAAGTGGCAGAGTTTTGACACTAACAATCAGAAAATTTAGCCATAACAAATAGTCTAAACTTTTCCCTGTTAAGAGTTAAGTATTCCCTTCCTTCATTAACAAACTTTTTCAGCAAGCCCTAATTATTAATTATTTGGTAAAAAGTCACTTCTATTCCTGCTATCAATTTTTTCCTGATGTAGTGCTAATTTCGATATATCACATAAATACGTTTTTGTCAATTGCCAGTTAAATAGGGTGGAGAAAATTAGTTAGTTATCCTTTAAGCAATCAAGAGCGATCGCCACCTAAAATAACGACATAATCAGGTTTTACAAGTTTATTTTTCTATTAAGCAATAAAATACCCATGGATTATAATAAAATTTATTATATCACGAAATTGGTAAAAATCGCTGAAAGTATTGAAAATTTGTTAATTTATTCATCAATATTATTGTCAGAGATTGATGACAAAGTTTTAAATTTTAAAATACATAACCTGAAAAGTATAATTAAAACTTGTCAAATATATCTGATGACTATTGAGACAAAGATTTTGAGAAGAAAAAAGACATCTAAACATTATAAATGTCTTTCTCGGATACAACTTATTTCGGATAATGATTGATAAAATTATATACAAGTTAATAGTCATCTTAAAGATGACTGAAGCTATTAGCTAAGGATTTTAATTCTTGGAAACTTGGTGAACTTGGCGAACTTAGGGAGATATGTCATCCGCCAAGAAATTTGTTTCTTGGCTCAAAGCAAAAGTTATCTAGGGCTGGCTGAATTATTTATCAAAGTGTTTACGGGTATTGCTTTCAGCATTTTATAGATGCTAATAAAGTACCAGCTTTTAGGTGATTCCAGCTTAAAAATCTAGTATTTTGGGCATTTCAAGGGGTAAAAAATTAGAGTAAGATTATTCTGGCTCCTGGATTCTGGATTCTGGATTCTGGATTCTGGCTCCTGCCCTCAAATAAAAAAACTTTTACGCTTCCCGATAAATCAGCAAACCCTATCTTAAAGATGACTAAAGATAGCTGATTTACTATAGCTAATTTAATAAGACTTGATATAAAGTGACGATGTAGAGTTTGGGGTGGTTGACATTTTCAAAGAAACTAGAAAACCCAATCTCTTGAGTTACTTGAAATTGGGTTTTGGAATAAAAATAAATATAAAAACAATTAAAGAGTTTGTCTAGAAATTAACTTTTCAAAATGAGCTTGAGTTTCCTGCAACATTTCCTCACGACCATCTTTTACTTGATTAAGAGAAGGAACTAAATTACGAGCGTGTAAAGTCATGTGTAATTGTAAGTCAGCTACATACTCACTAACATCTTGACGCAAAGAACATGATGGATATTCTTTAGTTTGTGTATTCAAAAATTTTTCCTCCTTTAAATTATTTGAGCTTGTTTATAATTTAGAAAAGGTATCACGGAAATTACTCTGATGTTGCAATTTAGTAATGAAGCTTAATATTTGTCAGGAAAAAAGTTATATTTCTTCATAGTGTTAGTGAACAGGGAAAAGGGAACAGTTAGAAAAATATTTTCTAGTCTAAAACAGTAATATCTCAAGAGAAACCGGAGAAATACTAGAAACTTTTCAAAACAACATTTCCCGGTGCTAAAATGTAATTATTCTATAGAGTTAAGTAGGGTAAGTCTTGCTGCGCAATTTGAAAAAGCCCTGATTACAAACTACGGAACTATTAAATATTAAGTTGTGCTGTAATGCACCATTAAGTAAGTAGGGTTTGCGGAAAAAGTCTTTTATTTTTTTTATAAGGGTAGGAACGTTGCATGCAACCTCCTTACGGGAGTAGAGGATCAGGAAAGTAATTTTTTCCCCAACTTTTGCCTAAAACGGTAATTTTTTTATTTTTGACCGAGCCGTGCATTAAGAACTGAAAACCAGGTACTTTTTCCCTACCTAAAAAGGCTCCTTATATCTGTGAATACTTTGTCAAATTTAATCAGCAAGCTATAAGTAGTTTGTAGTTATTCCAAAGATTTTCCAAAGTCATGCCAAATAATGCCAAATATTTTGGTGCGTTACGTTTCGCTAACGCACCCTACTTTAACACTTGATTTTCTAAAGCTGAATGCTTTTAAAAATTACCACTTTAACAAATTAAATTCTTCCATATCGACTGTATCACGGTTACGATAAATTGCTAAAACTATAGCCAAACCTACAGCAGCTTCAGCAGCAGCAACCGTAATTACAAAAACAGTAAAAACCTGACCTTTAATATTTTCAGAATCTAAGAAATTAGAAAAACCCATCAAATTCAAATTTACAGCATTAAGAAGTAACTCAATAGACATTAACACCCTAACTGCATTACGACTGGTAATTAAACCATAAATTCCTATACAAAAAAGTGCTGCTGCTAATAATAAAAAATATTCCAGTTGTAATTCCATAAACTTATTAAACCTTTCAATTTATTGATATAACTTACCAATGGATAATTAATAATTAGAGATAGTTTTCATTATTAATCATGTTAGCATTTAGCCGCCAGTTATAAGCTAGCCTCCTGGGGAGGAACTGTGTTAACAGCTATTGCTTTTAGTGAGCGATAAAAGCTTTATTAATTTAGCTAGAAAAATTTGACTACAAAAGTCAGAGCTAAAGTCTATATTCCCTTAAAACCGATCCTTAAACATAAGGTATTATTGGTTTTTGCGTAGCATTCCTTAAGAATAGCTGACGGCTAATAGCTGTTTGCGCAGCATTCCGCAGGAAATGCTTAACTTAGATGATTAATTATTAATTATTTAATTATTCATTAATTTCCCTAGAACTTGCAACTAATTCACGAGGACGTTCTGGCAAACTTAAAATAGGAGTTTGAGCTGGTGCTTCATCAGGCAAAATATCTCGACGAGCCAAAATAATAGCACCTACCATTGCCATTAATAAAAATACAGAAGCAAGCTCAAAAGGAAGTAAAAAATCAGTAAAAAAGTGTTTACCAATTAACACAATTGAACTTTCTCCAGCAACAACTCCACTAATAGGAACTGACCAAGAAGTAGACAATACCATTGTACTCAATAAAGCAAACAAACCAACACAAACTAAACCTGTTGCTCCCTTTCTAAACCAAGCATTAGGTAAAGCCTTAAAATCTTCTTGTTTATTTACCAACATAATAGCAAATAAAATCAGAACATTAACAGCTCCGACATAAATTAAAACTTGGGCAGTAGCTACAAAATCAGCATTTAATAATAGGTATAAACCAGAAATACTGAGAAATACTCCAGCCAAAAGAAAAGCTGAGTAAACAATATTAGAAAGTAAAACTACTCCCAAAGCTGCTCCAATCATTGTTACGGCTAAAATAATGAATGAAACAAATTGAACTCCTTGCGCTAAATCCACTTTTTATTCCTTTAAATATATCTGAATTTTCAATAATATCTTATTAGTTTGTAGTTACTAATTAGTAATAGCTAAAACTTAAGATTAACTCTTCAATAATTAGTTGATAATATAAGTATTTCCTGCGGAATACTGTGCAAACATTTATTGGTAGGCAGCTCTTCCTCCGGAATACTTCAGCAAACAGTAATAATCTCTAAACGACAAAGTTTAAATAGATAAGGCTCACCTATATAATATTAAAGAATTAACAGATTAAGGTTTGAGTAATTTTAAATATGTAAAAAGTACCAGCCTCTTTGTTTATAGAGTTGAAAAAGTGACGATTTTGGAGTAAATATGGATAGAAGAAAAATTCATAAACAACTATTTATAATAATTTCTCTGTCTTTCCACATTTCCTAAATTCTGCTTTTTTTCAACAAACCCTAAATATAACTTTTATCGGAAATCAAAACTAATAGTTAACTGCTGGCTCCTGACCTCAAAACTATTTATCTGTTGTCTCTACTGGTTCTTTCTCAGATTCCATTTGTTCCAAAATTTCTTCTGGACGGAGACCAGCTCGACGGGAAGTATGAGAAACTGTATGAGGGTCGATAACTCCTTTAGGCAAATAAGCTAATTCTCGCATGGGAGTAACCATTGGGTCATTTGTCACCTTGTATGGTAATCTACCCAGAGCCACATTATCATAATTCAACTCATGGCGGTCATAAGCAGCTAGCTCATACTCTTCTGTCATAGACAAACAGTTAGTAGGGCAATATTCTACACAGTTGCCACAAAATATACAAACTCCAAAGTCAATGCTATAATGCTTAAGCTTTTTCTTTTTAGTTTCTTTGTTAAATTCCCAATCTACTACAGGTAAATTAATCGGACAAACTCTGACACAAACTTCACAGGCAATACACTTATCAAATTCAAAGTGAATCCTACCTCTAAATCTTTCAGAAGGAATTAACTTTTCATAAGGGTATTGTACAGTAACTGGACGACGGCGCATGTGGTCAAAAGTTACAGATAAACCTTGACCAATATATTTGGCAGCTTGAAGAGTTTCTTTAGCGTAATCGCTTACTTGGTTGAGGAATTTGAACATAGGGTTTTTGCTTTATAAAACTTATACCGTTTTACGGAAGTCAAAAGTTAAAAGTAAGATTTTATCAGCTTAAAACTTTGACTATAAAGTAACTTTAGGAAATTATTTCACATTTAAAGTTATCAACTATTTGTTTGTCACATCTTTAAAAGTGAATTAGTGTTACACGTAGGATTTTAAAGTGACAATTTGAGCTTTATTTAATGAGTGTAATTAAAAAATCTCAAATTAATTGGCTAGTGATTTATCTTTTCTTTTATCAGTATTTAGTATCCCACTATTTATAGGGTACTTAAAATTGCTTGGGATGGGAATCCCGAATGCAATTTTACCAAAAAATTGGGTCTAACGTCTCCCCATTCAAAGGGATGAAAAAAAATCAACCTTAGTATTTTAAGCATAGGTAAACAGCTACGAGGTACTGTTAACTAATAACTAATAACTAATAACTGAAATAACCTTCTGCCTTCTTCAACCGCCAAAAGCAAATGGGAAAACTAACTTTAGAGCAGCAGTTAATAATAAGTTAACCAAAGCTACTGGCAATAAGAACTTCCAACCCAAGTTTAATAATTGGTCAATTCTCACCCTTGGTAATGTCCAACGTAACAAAACTGCTATAAATACAAGTAAGTAAGTTTTAATTAAGGTCATAATAATACCTAAAGCAGCATTGGTTATTTGTAACCAAGGAGTCGTATCACTTACTCCCAAGAAATTAGATAACAGTTCGACTGGAATAGGAGACTCCCATCCACCCAAATATAAAATCGCCACAAATAGGGAAGATAAAACTAGGTTGACATAAGAAGCTAAATAATATAGGGCAAATTTCATCCCAGTATATTCAGTTTGATATCCAGCCACTAATTCTTCTTCTGCTTCTGGAAGGTCAAAAGGAAGACGTTCACATTCTGCCAATACAGCTATCCAGAAAATTATGAAGCCTAATGGTTGTCTCCAAATATTCCATCCTAAAATTCCATAGCCTGATTGTTGTTCAACAATATCAATTGTGCTAAGACTGTTGGACATCATTACTACTGCTAATACAGCCAAAGCCAAAGGAAGTTCATAACTAATAGATTGGGCAGCAGCTCGTAAACCTCCAAGTAGAGAATATTTATTGTTAGAAGCATAGCCAGACATTAGTAGTCCAATAGGCTGAATACTGGAAAGGGCAATCCACAAAAATATGGCTACTCCCAGGTCTGTAATTACTAAATTTTGTCCAAAGGGTACTACTAGATAGGAGAGAAATACTGGAATGGCTACAATTACAGGTCCTAATGTAAATAGTAAAGGATCTGCTTTGGCCGGAACAACGTCCTCTTTAAAAACTAATTTTAGACCATCAGCTAAAGGTGCTAGAGTCCCCAGAGGTCCAATAAATTCTGGCCCAATTCTTTGTTGTGCTGCTGCGGAGATTTTTCGCTCTAGCCAAACTGTGACTAGAACTCCGACAGTAGCACCAACAATCATTAATAACATGGGAAATGGCAGCCATAGGGTTTTGGCTATTTCTGAGGATAAGCCCAAGTCTACGAGGGCTTGAATAAATGTTCTTTGTAAATCAATTCCTGAATTCATTAGTTGGGAAAATTAATGAGTTATCTAATAGAGAATACAACATATATTAATCCTAAATTAGGTTGTAATATTTTAACATAGCGGTCTACTTTAGAAACTAAAGCTAAAAATAAAGATGTGGATACCAAAACTTTCTCTGGAATGAGGTTTATTGATTTTTCTCAAAGTGAGTTTCACCTTCAAACTGTAACGTTATAGTTTTTGAGAATTTACCAATAAAGATTTACTCAACCAAATTTGAGAATAATCTTTTCATCTTTTTCCCAAGAAAGAAGTCTAAACCAAAA
>NZ_JAYKGW010000151.1:0-41940 GCF_035285525.1 Okeania sp.
TAGTAATTTCAGGAAATTATTTCACATATTAAAGTTGGAAAATATTTGTGAAATTTCTAAAGTGAATTGGTATTAAATTCAGAGGATTAAATAATTTAAGATGACAGAATCAGGGTTTGATTTTAGCCACTACTATACATATCAAGAAATAGTAGATTTTCTCAATCAAATGAGGGAAAAAAATCCTCATTTGATAGATTTAAAAGTTATTGGCAAAAGCTATGGCGGACTAGATATTTTCCTAGCTACTCTGACAAATCAAAATACAGGGGAAGCTTTAGAAAAACCAGGATATTGGATTGATGCTAATATTCATGCTGGAGAAGTTACAGGTTCAGCAGTTGCTTTATATACTATTTATTACTTACTAAATAATTATAATACTGAACCTCGAATCACTCATTTATTAGATAACTTCACGATTTATATTTTACCTCGCATTGCTGTTGATGGGGCAGAAAAATATTTGACAACTCCTGATATTTTGCGATCGAGTATTCGTCATTATCCTTATCCAGAAGAACGGGATGGTCTCCACTCGGAAGATATCAATGGGGATGGGTTAATTTTGCAAATGCGACTCAAAGATAACTGTGGAGCTTGGAAAATTTCCTCAGAAGATCCCAGAATTATGATACCTCGTGAACCTGATGAATTTGGAGATACTTACTATACTATTTTGCCAGAGGGAACGATCAAAAATTATGACGGTTATGATATCAAAGTTGCTCCCAAAAAGGAAGGAATAGATTTTAATCGCAACTATCCTTTTGAGTGGCGACCAGAGGGAAAACAAATAGGCGCTGGAGATTTTCCTTTTTCTGAACCTGAAACTCTTGCTGTAGCAGAATTTTGGCGAGAGCATCCTAATATTAATGGTTTCATTAACTATCATACATTTTCTGCGGTATTTTTACGTCCCTACTGTGCTTATTCAGACGAACACTTTCCCATAAAAGATTTGGATATTTATAAATTGATTGGAGAAAAAGGTACTGAAATTACGGGTTATGAGTGCATTTCGATTTATCATAATTTTTCATATCCAAATGGTGATAAGATTTCTGGGGGAATGCTTGACTATTGTTACGATCGCTTTGGTTGGTTTGGTTTTTCTATAGAGCTTTGGGATGCACCTACCGCAGCGGGAGTTAAGAAGGGTGGTTATATTGAGTGGTTACGAAGACATCCGGTTGCAGATGATTTGAAAATGATGGAATGGAATGATGAAAAATTGGGTGGTAAGGGTTTTGTTGATTGGCAACCTTTTGAGCATCCCCAACTGGGTACAGTAGAAATTGGTGGTTGGAAAGATAAGGAGGTTTGGCAAAATCCTCCGGTTGATTATTTACCAAAGTTGTGTGAGGAACAATGTCAGTTTGCTATTACTCATGCTTTGATGTCACCTCGTTTAGCAGTCAGTCAGACAGTAGTTGAACATCAGGGTGGCGATCTCTATCGTCTGGTGGTGCAGTTAGAAAATCAAGGATTTTTGCCTACCTATACCAGTGAAAAAGCTTTGTCACAAAAAAGTGTGAAACCAATAGAGGTAATTTTAGATTTACCTGATGGTGTGATGTTGGTGAGTGGGAAACAAAAGCAGGAAATTGAGCATTTGCAGGGGCGATCAAGTACAGCTTTTAGTAGTTTCCATTGGTTTCCTCAACATGGAAATTATCGTTGTCATTTGGAGTGGGTGGTTAAAGGTGTTGCTGGTTGTAAAGTTGAGGTGGCGGCAAAAGCGGAACGTGCGGGTTTGGTGAGGGCAGTGATTAGTTTAATGGATAATGGATAATTAGTTTATTAAATGTAGGTTGGGTTTCGTTCCTCAACCCAACCTATGCTTGATCAATTATCAATTGTTCATTATTCCATTTTCTGTACAAACAAAATCAAGAGGTTTATCCCAAGAGTCTATGGGTAAATCTGGTAAATAAGCAAATTCAAACACGATGCCAATAGTAGTTTTTGATGACCATTCTGGTTGACTTAGCATCCGATCATAAAAACCACCGCCATATCCTAAACGATAATTATTAACATTACAAGCAACAGCAGGAACTAAGATTAAATCTACTTCTGATGATTTTAATAATGGTGCATTTGACTCTGGTTCCAGAATACCATAAGCACCTTTTTGTAGAGAATTTCCTGGTTGCCAAATATGCCAAACAAGAGATTTTTCCACACAGCGAGGAAAACCCCAATTTTTAGGAGGAAATGTGTTTTTTTCTTCAGTATTTGTAAACAATAAACTTAAGTCTGGTTCCTGACGAAAACTGAAGTAAGCTAAGACGGTTTTAGCTGTTTGGAATAGGGAGAAATTTTGTAAATGGTAACATAGGCGATCGCTCTTTTCTCTCCATTCTATTTCCGACATAGATCGACGTTTTTTTAACAAGGATTTTCTTAGTTCTTTTTTAAGCATTAATGTGATCAAAATAATATTATCAGGACTTACGCAAAGACTCTATATATAGTGGCTTGGTGCGTTACGCTCGCGCTTTACATGTCGGGTAGCGAAACACACCCTACTAATAGCGTTAATGCGTAAGTCCTAATTATATTAGTGTGTTTAATAATTAATAATTAACAATTAATAATTACCTCTTCTTATATTGATATAATATCAAGTCTTATTAATTAGTCATAGGATTTTACCGTAGGGACTTGGAAACCAAATCCCTTATTTGTTTGGCTTTGGAGACCAAAGCCAAACAATAATGAAAACTGATAACTAATTGGATTATTCTTCTTCATTTATATTACTATTAGATGGAGAAAGAAGGTCTAATGATAATTGTTGCGGTAGTTGCTCTAGTTGGAAATATTGATGAAACTTATCTGTGACTTGTAACCAATAAGAACGAGATTCCTTCTGACGACGTTTACGGATAAAACCTAAATTTACCAGCTCTGGAACGTGTTGATAAATTCCCGAACCACGAATATCTACTAATTCTGATTGGGTAATACCTCCTTTCAGGGCGATCGCTGCTAAAGTCCTCAAAGCACCTACTCCTAATTCTGGTTGAATCAAACTTTCTATCAACTCAGCAAAGGTTGACTTTAGTTGCAGACTATAACCTTTTTCCGTTTTGACAACTTCTAAAGCAGTATTTCGATGGGCATATTCGGACATTAATTCCATTAAAGCATCCTTGACTTGGCCACGCTCACATTTGGCAATTTCAGTAATTTCAGAAATGGAGAGGGGTTGTCCCTTGAGATATAAAATTGCCTCAATTTTACTGGAAAGACTATACATTTAGTATCATTAGTTACCGTGATTGTCTTGGATTTTAACAAAATTTATGATATTATAAAAGCTTGTGTGTAAAATTTAGAGTAAATCCATGCCAAAACTCAAAACTCGCAAAGCAGCAGCTAAACGCTTTAAAGCTACAGGTAGTGGGAAAATCAAACGTCGTAAAGCTTTCAAAAGTCATCTTTTGGAGCATAAAAGTTCTACTCGTAAAAATGACTTGTCAAAAATGACTCTTGTCCATGAGACGAATGAAGAGAATGTACGTTTAATGCTTCCTTATTTATAAAGTAAAAGTAAAAATTATCGATTAGGAGATAAATTATGCCTAGAGTCAAAAGAGGTAATGTTGCTCGTAAACGCCGTAATAAAATTCTGAAGCTTGCTAAAGGATTTAGAGGGGCACAGTCTAGATTATTTAGAGTTGCTAATCAACGAGTTATGCAGGCTTTACGGAATGCCTATCGCGATCGCCGGAAACGGAAACGGGACTTTCGTCGTTTGTGGATTGCCCGAATCAATGCTGCAGCTCGTCAAGAAGGTGTTAGTTATAGTCAATTAATTGGCAATATGAAAAAAGCCAATATAGCTATTAACCGTAAAATGTTAGCACAATTAGCTGTTTTAGAGCCTGAAACTTTTGCAAAAGTTGTGGAATTGGCAAATCAAGCAAAAGGATAATTAATAATGGATAATTGATAATGGATAATTGATAATTTAGAAATATGACAGCCCTGTTTTATTTGTGTCATAAATCTCACCTAAACTATGTACAATTGCTATAGTTTTAATTATCCATTATTCATTATTCATTCACCTAAAATTAAAATTAATCCTGGGTAAAAATTTATGGATAGTAATCTATCAGTTTTATACTTATTAATACTGCTAATATTCTTGTCTATAGCATCTATATTTATTATACGTCAGGTTAGAAAGACAAGAACAACAGAAAGTCAGCTTTCTAAATTGAAAAATAAACTAACAAAAGAAAAGGGAACGGTAGATGAATATTATCAACTTGCTAGTATATATTTAGAAAAAAAAATATATGTTCAAGCAGTTCAATTGTTGCAAAAAGCTCTGAGATTAAAAGACTCAGAAAATGAAGAAAATATGCCTAAAATTTATAATGCTCTTGGTTTTGCTTACTTCGCTCAAGAACAATATGATATTGCGATTAAGCAATATAAAGAAGCATTAAAAATAGATTCTAGTTATGTGACAGCTTATAATAATTTGGGTCATGCTTATGAGAAGAAAAATTTGACTGCTCCTGCTTTAGAAGCTTATGAGTCAGCACTGAAATGTGACCCTAAAAATGATACTGCAAAAAGACGTGCAGAATCTATGAAGAAACGTTTAATACCATCGTCTTAATTTAAAGTATTTAGCTATTAGCATTCAACTTTTGTAACTTCTACTTTTCTGAACTTAGAAACCCGGTTTCTCATATCGGGTTTCTTTTTTTTTTACGAGAAATGGGGTTTCTTTTGTAAGGTACGAACTTAGAACTTAGAAACCGGGTTTCTTTGCGTAAGTCGGGTTTCTTTGGGTAAGTCAGTTATCAATTATCCATTATTAATTCCTAAAAGAGTTTCTGTTATGGTTGCCAACTTCTGCAAATTAGCTTCTAATTCTTGAGCACGTTTCTGATATTTTTGCTTACGAACTAAGGCAGCGCGAGCTAAATCTTCCCGGTCTTTTTTGAGAGCTGTAAAAGCAACTTTTTCCCAGTCATTTATTTCTTGTAAACTTTGTTTATATTCAGGTTGAATATTTTCCCAAGCTACTTTAATATCTGCTAAAGCTTGACTTACTAAATCATTAGTATCAACCTGAGTTTTTCCTGCTAAAATTGCTTCCTGAAGTGGTTTAGATATTTGCTCGACATTAATGCGATCAAGTAGAGGAATAAAGTTTTTTACTTGTTGACTATAACTAAGTCCAGTGATACACCAAGTTGCAAAGTGTTCACAATTATTAAAAAGAAGATTATATTTTTTTTCTCCTAGTCTACTTTCTGCTCTTTGAATAACTGTATCAGCAATATAACGAAGTGGGTAACGTTTAATATAAACTTTTCTGCCATCAGTAAATTCTCTGGTAGAAGTTCGTTCAATAGTGTCTGTACCTTTGCGATAATGAATAACTGTTCCATCCCCACAGTCAATACCATGATGTTCGTAAACACCATCGATCTTGAGAAATTCTCTAAGAGTGTATATTTGTTCTCCCCGTGCCATATTATTTTTTCTAAATTTATTACATTTTTATAGCGCTTCCCGTTGTCAGTGAGGTAAACTCATTTTTGGTGATGTATATTCATCGCGGGCAAGATGCCCGCACTACAAAATTTTTACCATTCACCTTCAAAGTCCCCCTTTCAAAGGGGGATTTAGGGGGATTATTATCTAACTTTTGGAAAAAAATTTGATACCAACTAAAAGTATTAATCCTAAAGATAATATTCCAGCACTAATAGCCAGAATTAAAATATCTAAATGACGAACTGCAATTGCTGTTAATGCCCAAATAAATACTAAAGTATAAGCAATATCTTGTTTTTGAATATTAATAATTGTGGCAATAACAGTGCCAATTATTAACATAATTATTGTCCAAATAATACCAATTTGTTCTGAACTATTCCAGCCTAAATTATCTAGAGCGCAGGCGACATTTACAATTGTGGCGACACTAATCCAACCAAAATATATACTAATAGGATGATGAACGAACCATTTATCTTTTTTTGAGACTTTTTCATAGCTAATTCCTAAATTTAGATATAGACAAATTAAACAACCTAAAATTGCTAACATTGCCAAGACTGAAAGAATAAATAGCTGATATTGAAATAAAAATACCCAAACAATTTGTGCCAGACTTGCTCCTACTAAAAAATATTGACATCTGGGTAAAATTTTATTCTCTCGTTGTGCTGGCAAAACTTGATAAATTCCCAAACTAATTAAACCTAAATAAATTAATCCCCAAATAGCAAAAGCATAACTAGCAGGAGTAATCAAAACATTCTTAAATGTTGTGTTAGAAATTGCTCCTATTGTTTGACCGCTGGGAGGAGCAATATTTACATAAACATTCATGAAAAAAGCAGCTAAAATAGCAATTAAATGAGACCATCGCTGAATAATATCTGAGTCAAATTTATCTGTATTAGTTTTCATAATTATAGTTATTTTTGTGCATAAATATTATTATCAGGACTAAAGCCATGTGAACCCATAAACCCGGTTTCTCCTAGACATCTATTGCTCAAAACAACGATTTATCGTAGAAACCAGGTTTCGCATGCGTAAGTCCTAATTATATAGTAATCCTACTTTTAAGTTGTACGATTTTAGCCTCTAAACCAAGCTCGAAAATAGGATTTGGAAATCAAACCCCTACAGTTTTTTCTCAAGTCATTGAGAATCACTATAGCAATCGTAAATAGGTTGTGAGATTTTATAGTAGGGTTTTGGTCTCCAAACCCCTTGGCGCTTGGGTTGGGAAACCAAACCCCTACAGTTTTTTCTCACGAATGATTTCATATTGCTATATATATATTTAATGCCAAATTACAGCAGATTTCACTAGACATGAGGTACACCCCCATAGGGGCTTTCCGGCCCGCACTAGAAACATTTAATTCTGAATATTTGTACTTCATATACCTGGAATCTGCTGTAAGTAAGTACTGACGAAAAAACTAACTATATAACAAAAAGTAAAGTAGCTCTAAAGTTTTTTTCTTCTGCCTTCATAAATACGATAAATTTTAACCACCTACTTAATCTTCAATTACTTCCAATCCACAAGCTTCTGCGAGTTGTTGCGCTATGCTTTTATATTGACGAGGTGGAGTCCGAGTATCCAAGTCTAAATTGAAACCTTCTACAACACGCTGAATTAATTTTGAACGCCAAATAGCTTCTATTTCATAATCTGAACTCAGACTACCTTCAGATAATGCTTCCATTAATTTATCTAATATTTGATATTGCCCCACTAAAATTGCTGCTTTCGTAACATCACCAGAATCAGTATCCAGAGCATCTAATTGTCTACTAACTCGATTCCATTCTGTATCAATTATTGTTGTCAAAACTTTGGCAAGTTGAGCATCACGTTGCTGTTTCAATACTTGAAATTCTTGGTTAATCATTATTATTAGCTCCTAAACATACCATTATTTTTATTTATTCTTATATATCACATCTATCAGATTATTCTCAGGAATATAATCTTTAATTAATGAATGTAGCTAATTAAGTATTTTTTAGTATTCTTTATTTCTGCTTGAAAAACTATTACCAATTAGAATAAATAATGCCTAATAATATTGATTTTTTTCCATGAAAATAAAAGTTATTTAATTAAAAATAACTGAATTTTTGTGGGTATATAGTTAAGCGATCGCTAACGAACAAAACTACAGTGAAAATTGCTAAAATTATTATGCACTACATAGTATCTTTACTTAAGTCCTGCTGATGTTAAACTAATCAAAAACAATGAAATTAGTATAGTCAATATCATGGTTAAATTAGATTATCAAATCCAAAAGCGTCTTCCCACTATGGAAGAATTACCCTATAAAGATGATAAACCAGTGGATAGCGAACTACAAGATTTAATTACTCACTTATTAAAATATATTCTCGACTACATTTGGGCTGATCGTAACGATTGGTTTTTTGGTACAGATATGGGATGGTATTATTCTCCCGATGAAAACCCCATTGCCCCTGATGGTTTTTTATGTCTGGGAGTAGAGCGCTTCAGAGGAAACCCTTTGCGGTTAAGTTACGTTACCTGGGAAGAAAACTGGGTAGTTCCTTCCTTAGCAATAGAAGTAGTATCAAAAACTCCGGGTGGGGAATACAAAGAGAAAAAAAGAAAATATGCCCGAAACGGAGTATTGTATTATGTAATTTTCGCTCCCCAGCGGGTAAGAAAACCTAAATTGACTCTGTACCGTCTTAACAAAGAAGGAGAATATGAGTTGCAAGAAAAAAACCCAATGTGGATGCCAGAAATAGGTTTAGGTATCGGAACAGAAGTAGGAACTTATCACGGAACTACCACGGAATGGCTGTATTGGTATGATGAATTTGGAAAGCGATATCCTACGGAGGAAGAAGCTCGACTGCAAGATCGGCAAGCTCGACTTCTAGCCGAACAACGTCTAGAGCAAGAACAGGAAGCTCGACTGCAAGATCGTGCAGCTCGACTTCTAGCTGAACAACAGGCTGAACTTCAGCGACAGCAGGCTGAAAAATTCGCAGCACGTTTGCGAGAATTAGGTATCGATCCAGACGAATTAAATTAATACTCCAGGAGTTACTAATGGATAATGGATAATTAGAGATAGTTTTCATTATCCATTATTCATATAAGTCAGGACTTACGCAGAGAGAGGCATTATATATAGAGTCTTGGTGCGTTACGCGATCGCGTAACGCACCCTTTCTACCTCTATAATTAATTTATAGCTAAATACTTAATTCCCTAAAATTTTGAATTATGACAGTCCAGGAATTATATAACCAGTACAAAACTCTGGAAATTTGAGAAACTTTACTTTTTAAAGTGGTTGACCTTAAAATTTAACCTCTGTAATAACTCCTTACTAACGATTTCAAAGATTTTCAGTTAAAACTAACTATTATAAAAATTTGTACAACCTATTTAGGATTGTTATAGGTAAAGCTTATGTAGGAATCCTCACGACTTACGCAAAGGCACTACATATGGAGTATCGGTGCGTTACGAGATACGCTTTACTATGCAAAATTTCTTAATATATCTTAATATATAGAAAAGGAAAATTTAAGGATATTGCCATGACTGACAACCAAAAATCTCAATGGAAAGCCAGCAGACTGTTTCAAACCCTAGCCTACTTCGGAGTAGTTCCCTTTGTGGGGAGTATTAAATGGTTACAAAAATTATTTGGTGAAAAGACACCAAAACCAACAAACACATCAGAAGTTGTTTTAGTAGTTGGTGCTAATGGTGGAGTAGGTAAACGAGTTGTACCAAGACTGTTGAAGCGGGGTTATCAAGTGCGATCGCTCGTTCGAGATGCCAAAAAAGCTCAAAAAGTTCTGGGAAAGAATGTGGAAATAGTAACCGCTGACATCACTAAACCAGAAACCCTAACTCCTGAAATATTCAAAAACGTTAGCAAAATTATCTGTTGTACGGGTACGCGAGTGCAACCTGTAGAAGGCGACAACCCAAACCGCGGCAAATATAACCAAGGCATCAAATTTTTCATGCCAGAAGTTGCGGAAGACCCCCAACTTGTGGAATACGAAGGCATGAAAAATCTAGTAGCAGCAGCAAAACCACAACTACAACAAAGTAACCAAAAAATTCTGTTTGATTTCACCAACCCCACTCAAGATGTCAAAGAAATTTGGGGTGCATTAGACGATGTGGTGATGGGTGGAGTCAGCGAAAGTTCTATTCGTCTCACAGGTAGTAGCGCTATTTTTTCCGGTAATGTTTCCACTGCTAACTCCGGTGGTTTTGTTTCCGTGCGCACCCGCAACTTTGAACCCCCAGTGAATCTATTGGGATACAGTGGTATCGAACTCCGGGTAAAAGGAGATGGGAAACGTTATAAATTTTTCCTCCGTTGCGAAGAAAAATGGGATGGAGTTGGTTACAGCTATTCTTTTGATACCGTTTACAATATCTGGATGACTATTCGCATTCCATTTAAAGATTTAATTCCGGTATTTCGTGCCAGAGTTGTCGAAAATGCTCAACCTTTTAATCCTAATCAAATTTATTCTTACCAATTAATGTTGAGTAAATTTGAATATAACCGAGAACTTAATCCTAAATTTGCACCAGGATTTTTTCAGTTAGAAATTGAGTCTATTAAAGCTTATGGTAGCGAGGAGTTACCTAAGTTTGTATTGGTTAGTTCGGCAGGTGTAACTCGTCCGGGGCGACCAGATTTAAACTTAGATGAACAAATTCCCATAGTAAAGTTGAATGACCAATTAAAAGGTTTATTAAATTGGAAATTCAAAGGAGAAGAAGTTGTTCGTTCTAGTGGTATTCCTTATACAGTAATTCGACCTTGTGGAATGACTGAACAACCAGGAGGTCAAGCTTTAATATTTGACCAAGGTGATAATATTAAGGGTCTTGTTAGTCGGGATGATATTGCCGAACTTTGTGTTAAAGTTTTAGAAGAAAATCGGGCTAGCAATACAACTTTTGAGGTGAAAGGCGATCGAGAAAATCAAGCAAGTTATGAAAATTGGGAGAAGTCATTTAATAGTTTAGAAACTGATAAGAAAAAGTCACTTTTGACAGTTTAAAATGTTGCAAATAATGTAGGCTGGATTGAGGAAAGAAACCCAACATAAAGTTGCAAATAATGTAGGTTGGGTTGAGGTCGGAAACCCAACAAAAATAGTCTCATTCCACTAGGTGCGTTAATGAAATCTAACGCACCCTACTGGATTGTTTCACCTTAAATAGTGCATTAGGAAATCAGGCTATGTAGGGGCGGGTTTAACAAGTAAGCTAAAGTTTTCATGCGTTTGTCAGATAAACCCGCCCCCTTGCCGCTGTCCCAGGGGCGGGTTTATGTAAATTTTAGAGTAAGCATGAAAATTTCCTCAAAAACCCGCCCCTACTATTGCACCATTTTAGATGAAACGGTCCACTACCCTACTAGACTGAAACATTTGACAGAGGTTGCCGAACCTCCGCTATGAATCCCTTCAATTAATAGGGTACACCATCAGGTAAACACAGTGCAATGCGCTTCTGTTTTACTTGTTCTTCTTCAACACAGAGAGCTTCTATTTCCTGAACAACCTCTTCCGAGATATCGATCGCCTTTGCCATCTTGCGAACAGTTGCTTTTTCGCCTTCCGCATATTCTTGATCGGCAGAAGCAGCCTTGATGGCAAAGTAAATAACTGCTCGACGGCCTTTGCTGACGACTGAGGCATCAGTTACGACTTGGGAGATATCTTCGTTAGCTGGATAGGTTTCTAGTTCTTTCAATAAGGATTCTGGCGCACCCGCTGTTGCACCTCGTCCAATTACCCATTTTCTCTCTTCTGGGGATAATTCTCCATCGCCATTTGCAACAATCAGAAGGGACTTGAGAAACGGTCCAAGGTCGATATGATTGGCAAGTTCCTCCGCAGTAGCCATTTTCTCTAGATCCCAGCCCCAACATTCCTTGTAATACCACTTAGCTACGATAGCCCTTATGTTATCTATCTCTGACATTTTTTTCTCCTGGCTTTTGATAATAATAGGACTTACGATATAGCGTATTCGGTCTGTTAAGCTGACGCTAACACATCCTACTAATAGCGTTTATGCGTAAGTCCTGAATAAAACAGTTTTTACCTTTACTAAGACATATCTTTCTAATCAGAAATATAGATTTAGCCATTAAGCCTATGCCTTAAACAAAAATTTATATTCTCTAAAATCACGAACTTAGGCTTTTAGTAGTTGAGTAGGGTGCGTTTTGCGTTCCGCAAAGCTCCGCTTTATATGTCGCGAAGCAAAATACTGGGTTACAGGAAAATGAAATGTAACGCACCACTTAATATATTTAAAGTCATTTCAGTTATCAGTAAATAGGAAAGTTCTGTATATGATAAAATCTTGAATAATAAATAGATTAAGGAGCATAAAATAATGGCTAAAGGTTTTGGTGTATCTAATTCTGGTTCTAAGAAAAAGAAAAATAAGTCAGGTAAATTTTTTTCTGAACTACCAGAGGAAAAACAAGTAACAGAAGTAAAAGAAGGTTGTAAATATATAGAAGAGGATTCTTACTTTATCTTAAAAGTTGACAATCTTAATACTTTTGATTTTAACAATATTTGGGGTGATGATGATCTGTATATTCCAGGAATAGAAGGATTTGATGGATTTAGTGAAAATGGTTTGGTCTATTCAGATAATGAATTTTATAGCTTTTGTATAGAAGAAAATTTAGGAGCAGAATATACTCTGAGAATGGCAAAATATTTAACTATGAAAACTCAAAAAAGCCATGTTGTTATTGGTATATTAGCAAATGGTAAAGATGAGTTTACTGGAAAATATGAGTATGATGAGGAGTTGAAAAAACAGCATCAAATATTACTTGATGTATTTGGTAAAATGCCAGAATATAATGAATATGTAAATTACATTGATGAACCATTGAATAAGGAAATCAAAAAGTTATCAAGGTACTTTTCATAATTTATGAGTAACTATAATTACCGAAATATTTAGGTATAAAGCCTCTTGATTCATAGACACAAAAATCCTTTTTGTCAATCTCTATATTAAAGAAGAGGCAATTATTAATTATTAATTTTCACAGTTACTTCTTTGTCAACCAATTTGATAAATCGTCAAAATTAGTAAAGTCAAAAATCTCTTCACTCAAATTCTCCAACTCCTCCAAAGATAAATATGATAACTGATTTTTCAGATTCTCTGGAACTTCACCAAAACGCTTTTTAAGTAAGCGAATTATTACTTCAATTTCTCTTTCTTTCTTTCCTTCTTCTTTTCCTTCTTCCTTTCGTTCTTGTTTCCCTTCTTCTTTAGCAAAAGCAATTTGACCGCGACGGTCTCGAATCAAGGTTTCTTGTCCATGTAATTTGTCGAGTTCTTGAGGACTTAAATTAGCTTGGTTAGCAATATTGAGAGCTTTTTCTATTTCGGGAACTTCCTTTAAAGAAGTTGGTATTTCCTCCAACATAGCTGCTTCTTTAATAAAATAAATCTACTTATCTGTTAAAGTCTCTAATTCAGATAAATTCTTCTTAAACTTGGGCAACTCTACAAATACAAAACCCATTTGCTCTTTAGTATATTCAACATTTTCTGATTTCTCTTTGAAAACAAAATTGGTAATCAATTTGTCGATTTTGGGAAACATCAGAAAATCCATAATTGTTAAAGCTATTATTGGTCTAATCTCTGGATTATATTCTCCCCTTCTTAAATGGTTGGAGTAAATTTTGGCAGCATTATAAACCACGCGATTTTCAAAACCTGCTACGTTAGCAACTTGCATCTCAATAATTAAAACTATCCTTGAAAATTTCAACTTGACCAGGACTATAAGGGTCGATAATTTCTAGAGATTTAATCTTGTTTTTTCCCTCATAAATAATGGCGTTGAGAAAGCTAATTAATATGTCTTGACTCTCAGATGAACCGAATATTTTCTTAAAAGCATAATCAAGTTTGGAATTAATAAATTTCATAGTAATTTAACCTCCTAATTAATGACTTTTCTATATGCAAAACTGGAAATTTAACTTCCTAAAATCCCATTATATCTTAAATAGTATTTCTCAGATTAGCCCTTTTTAAATTGATGAACCACATCGCCATAACCAAAATATTGTAGGGACGTTGCGTGCAACATCCCTACTTTGTTCTACCTTCCAGAAAAACCGTTGTAAGTTATATATATTAGGTGCATCTCAATTTTGAAGAAAGCCAAAAATTTATCACTTTTAGGGAACAATTAACTAATAAGTATAGAAATTGCAATCGCATCAATTTTCACTTCTCACAAAAACAGTTTAAAATCCTCAAATATGCTTAAAAAAAACTAATATCAAGTAGAATATTCCCCTAATTTATCTATAGCAATCCTAAATAGGGTTTGCTGAAAAAGTCTTTTAGTAGCAGGGAGAAGCCAGAATCGGTTAATCCCGAATCCAGGAGGAATAGGAGCTACAGAAGAGTAGGAGGAAGAATTATCCCTTGATTTACGGTTCCCGAAAAATCGGCTAATTATGGCAGAAAATCCTAGATTTTTTTAGCTTTCAAGACTTAAAAGCTGGTACTTTTTCATAATCTAAAAATGCTAAAAAGTTTATTTGTAAAGGCTTTCATCTTTAATCAGCAAACCCTAAATAGTTTTTAACAATTCAAAAACCAGAAATAAACTCCGAAACTCTTGCCCATTGCCTATTCCCGAAAAGCGGTAAAATTTTTATACACAAATAAAATAGGATTACTATAACTGATAACTGATAACTGAAATAACTAAGCCAGTTCTTCTGAACTTTTATGATGTTCAAATTGCTGCAACTGCCGAAGTTTCAATAGCAAATCCCAATCATGACGTGCTTGAGGAGACCACAACCAGTTTTTTTGTAGTTGTAATATATGAAATTCTTGCCCAGCTTCTCTCATAACTTTACCAGCATATTTAAAAGCTTGAACAGGAGTTTTTTGTAAACTTTGAGCAGATTTAAGTTTGACTAATCCTAGACCTGCATAAGCATTTAGAGCTTCTCTATTCTTGACTGATAATTTTTTTTGATAATCATAAGAAACAGGATTAACTTTTGCAAATTCTGGAGCAATTTCTCCAGATAAATGTAACACTTTTAACCAAGCTATATAAGCTTTTTCTATGTCTCCTTTAGTGTAATAAGCAAACCCTAAAGCATTTTGATATTGAATATTTTCTGGTTTTTTTATAGCTGCTTGTTCCCAATATTTTATAGCTTCATCTATCAGATTACTTTGATTTCTATCTTGGAACAACTCCCAAGCTAATCTACCTTTAAGAAAATTTATTTCTGGATGATCTTTAAGTTTTTCGGGTACAGCAGATATAGTTTCTCCAGCATTCATTAATTCTCCTCTTTCTAGTAATGTTTCTACTACCAATTTACCAGCTTGAAGATCATTTTGATTAAACTGTTCAATTGCCAGAGTTTGTGCTTCTGAGCCACTATTAATTGTCTCATTAACAAGTCGAATTCTATTATATTCATAGTTGAGACCTGGAGCAGGTGCTTTTGGCAATTTAACGTTCATTTGTAATTGCCGATTCAAAATAATGAGATTTGTGCCAAACAATAACAGCATTCCTGATATAGTATATTTTAATGTTTTTTTCCATAAACTAAGAGACTTTTTCGGAGTTTCTGATATGTCTACTTTTGACAGAAATTCTTCACTATTTTGTGTGAGTATAATTGGTTGACTATCTAAGTGTTTTTCTATTTCTTTGCCTTGCAAAATCTCCTGAAGTGTCATCACTCCTTCTTGACTCTCTTCAACTTGCCAATTAAAATTATCAGTTTCCAGTTCAGCAGCATACCCTTCCAGGTTTTCTAAATTAATATCTGGTAGAACACGAGTTGAATCTTCAGAATTAGCCAAAGATTCGCTTTCTTCATTGACATTAATAGGTGTCAGGAAATCCTCTTCTATTTCATTTTGAGAACTTTTTTGTGGTTCAATTAAATATCCATCAAATTCTTGATGTAGATAAACAACTGGTAAAGCCCAATAAAGTTGATCTGAACCGTAGGCAGAAATCAAACCTTGTCTAGCTCTATTTAAACTTAAATCTATGGGATAACCTTGATTAAGATTGCGATAAAACAAGCGTGTCAAAATCAGAGAAACATCATCTGGTATCCGTTCCGCCATTGCTAGCACCCCCGGAATCCCCCTTTTCACCATCGCTTCTGCTAAATTGATTTCTACTCCCTCATTAATAGGATCAACTAGATGATTATAAGCACCTCGACATGAGTTGAAGACTGCCATTTGAATACCATTATTAACTAGCAAACCTGCTAAGTCTTTCCCACTTAGACTTTCTGTTAAGCCTGTAGTATTACTGACTAAAGATATTTCGCCACCAGAAACACCCCAGTTACTATGACCTGCATAGTGAAAAACCTGATATTTACCTTGCTCTAAAGCTTGGGTAAGTTGTTCTCGTCCTGGTTGTCGGAGAATATCCAGGTGAATGTGAGTTTCCCCACTATTTTTTTGCAGTTCCTGTTGTAATGCTTCGTATTCTTTTTCTAGTTGTAGACTGTCTTTATCAGTCGGAGCAGCAATCACCATTAAGATTTTTAATGGTTCTTCAGATGTTAATGTCCGGTTAGATTTAGGTAAGCAGGTATTAGGTTGATAGCGAGAGAAAACAATATCAGTACCAGTTGCCAAGGGGCGATCGCCTAAATGGAGTACCTCCCAAGGCAAACTGGATATATGTCTGTCCTTAGTACCTAGACGTAATTGTAAAACCTCCCCTCGATTATGAGCAATTGCTTCGGCACATTTCCAACTCTTTCCCAGATCATCTTTAAATAATTCTTGATACATTTTTTGGCCTAATGCTACTAAACTTGGACTTACCACTTCCCCAGATCTGGCCACAATCTGATCGGGGATGATTACCTGAGAATTAGATTTTTCTTCAAGAAGATCGAGTAATGGATCGCCAAATAAGTGACGTGCTTGCTCCAGCCATTCTTTGACAGGCCATGCAACTATTTCTTCAGCCACAGGGACACCAATGGGGACTTTTTCTGTACGGACAAAATACTCGTCTTCTCCTAGGGGAGTAATAGAAATATGAAATTCTTGAGTCACTTAATTTTCTATCCTTCTGCTCAAATTATTTATTCCGTCAAAACTCCTGATTTTTTCTTTTAATTGTGAATACATGGAAAAGAAATGACGGCTATGGTTATGTAGCTAGTCTAAACAAGGTGAAAGTATTGCTGGTTATGATTTTCCAGGACTAGCAATTTTCACACTTGGTATTATATTTAACTGTCCTATACAATTGCCTATTAACTAATTCAGGAGTGCTTTCTAGATAATTTGACCATTAGCACTAAAATATTCATCTAGGGCTCAATTCTGTTAAATACCTAGATTTTAATTTTCAGCCTGACATCTAAAAATAGTCAGGACTTACGCACCAACCACCATTTTTGGTAGGGGAAAGTGGCATTTACTCCCTACAGATAGGGTATTGTTTCATAATTTGCGTAAGTCCTGATAGTAAAGATTGGGCAATGAATAGCAATAGCAATGATTAATTGGTTTAAGTTGAGTAGATGACAGATTAAACTATTTTTTTTCCTTGACATTATTATAAGATAAAAAGTTTCTTTTTGATCTGGTTTGTGAACTGTATTTTTTATAATTATATCATAAGAAACCATCAAATATCTGAGCAAATCCGGTAGCTTAAACCATCTTTTTTTTGAGATATTGGAATCCTAAAAAGGTTTTAATTGAAGATTATTTAGAACTTTTCAATAATGGATAATTGATAATTACCTCTCCCTAAAAGGAAAAGGGTTGAATAAAAGGAAAAAATTTATTTCTCAAGGGGAGATTAGATATGGTTAGGAAAGCCATCCATCTTACCCTTCGGGAAGCTCCGCTGACGACCGCTTTTTCCCCTAGGGGAGGCTTCAAGGCACGAATTATTTAATTATTTAATTATTAATTATTCGGTAAAGTTTGACTTTCAAATTGCTATAGAATAGTATATCTACGCAAGCGCGACCAAGAAACCGAGTTGATAGCTGCGCTCTTGTAGTTTCAACCAAGAAATTTCTTTGATCAACCCGTTTTCTGCGTAAGAAATTTGATCGTAGGGGTTGGTTTCCCAAACCCTACAGTTTTTTCTATTGATAGCAATTTTTGCGAATTTATGAAATAAAATTATTTTCTTTCTTTTCTATTACCTTGTTCTCTTCAACCTAAAGTTTTGTATTCATTGGCAACGGAAAGTCCTGCATATACAGCAGATTTTATTAATGGTATAGCATTTGTGCTGCATAGAACAAATACTTGTGGAACAAAAGTTTGATAGTCAATGAGCATTGCCAAAAATCCTATTGATCTAGCAAGTACAATTTTTATGCTCTAACCATTGTTCCCCTAACTGTTTGATTGCCATCATTACTGGTTGCACTTGTAGACCTTTTTCCGTCAGAGAATATTCGACATGGGGAGGCACTTCTGCATATACCCTCCTTGCTAACAAACCATGCTTTTCTAATTGTCTCAATCTTAATGTTAGGGTTTTTGAGCTAATTCCTGGTAGTGCTTCTAATAGTTCATGAGTTCGGCGATCGCCACTCAATAGTTCTCGCAAAATCAACACTGACCACTTAGTACCTAATATTCTCAATACAAACTGAATCGGACAATTATTACTGAGACAGAAAATATTTGGTATTTCCGCATTTGATTTAACACTTTTATTTTGAACTTTCATTTTCTGGTTACTTTTTTTGATAAATTTATATTTATTTAATATTAACCTTTTTTATTCAAAAAAACAAATTTTTTACTATATGTAACTAATACCAATTTTATAAATTTTTGTTACAGATGTTAGAAACAAGGAAAAAGGAGGAAGGAAGAAGAGGGAAAAATATAAAAAAGGATCAAAATGATAAATAAAGCTGTCTAAAATCAATTAGAGGAACTATTTTTAAGCATATCTAATTGAGATAGACTTGTTTGTAGCATTTTTTTTCAAAGCGAAATGCTTCATAAATATAACTTTTAATTCTCGCTATTAGACTAATTCGTTACTTTGGTGTCATAATAAGTTAAGTAAGTAAGCTTAGAGCAATTTCGGAGGCGCGTGAGTTACAAAATAAAGTTTCAAAGCCTATTAGTAGTTTTGGTAACACAACCGTCCAGGTTGTAACAATCTAGAAGATTGTGTTACAGATAACTGTACCTCACAATCATCAAAAATGCTGTAATTATTTGCACAATAGCAGTGAAAATTCAAAAATGTGAAAACCTATTAGTAACTTGCTTCTAGGTTATTTTTCATATTTTTATGACTACCTACTTACACAGGGCTATTTCATATCAGTGAAGCACACAAAAGACAGCCTTCTAGGCTGTGTTATAATTGCAAATTTTCTTTCCTAAATAACGAAAGCATTCCTTCTTCATTCAGACATGATATGAACCATAATTTTCCCATAAAACATCATGGCAAAACCAAAAAAAGGATACTTTTATACTTAGGTTTTCTCCTCTTAGGAACAATTCCCTTTTTGTTGACAAATTTCTCTGAAAAATCAGCAGAAAAAATTTATTTTCATTGCGGTATTTTCAGAATAGGTATCCCTTTAACTGCCTTAAAAAATTATGCTGAAAGAGGAAAAATTGACAAAGAATTAAAATTTTATCTCCTATTTATCAATCTAGAAAATCAACAAAAGTTGCGAAACTTCCTAAATTTCCAACTCCAGGTTAATCCCAGACAATTAACTCAAGGTTTATATTCTCAAATGGGAAAAAAATTACTGAATTATGTGGGAGAAATGATTCAGATAGATGACACAAATGGAGCAGTTCCTATTCGAGAAGCTTTAATCATAACTGCTACATCTCAAGATTTGACCCCGATAAATTTATTGGATAACTTTTCTGGTCAAATCCAGTTTGACCTAATTAAAATTATAAGAACTACAACACAATTTGTTAGCTTAGTTCAAGATACAGAAAAACTACTACAAGAAGTTAACAAACTAACATTAACTGCTGCTGATACTGAACCCAAAATAAATTTTTCTAGATTACCAGATTTACGCCAACCAGGAAATTTTTATTTCTATCAAAAGATTCTTAAACTTAATGATAAAAGTCGTCAACGTCAATTTCTAGTTAAATTTTATTTACCTTATAATTTACCCAAAACTCAAACCATACCATTAGTAATTCTTTCCCCTGGTTTAGCAGTAGAACTTAATCAATGGCAACATTTAGCCAAACATTTAGTATCTTATGGTTTTGCTGTAGCAAAAGTACAACATCCAGGGAGTGATTTTAAGTATTTTCAAGCTTTTTTGGATGGGGAAGAAAAAAATATATTTCAACTCGAAGAATTTATTAACAGACCTCTAGATATTAGTTATTTATTAGACGAATTAGAAAAACGAAATAAATTTCAATTCCAAGGAAAACTAAATCTGAAAAATGTGGGAATTACAGGTCAATCTTTTGGAGCTTATACAGCATTATCTGTAGCTGGAGCTAAAATTAATTTTGAGCAACTAAAGCAAGATTGTTTACCCCAAATTCAATTATTAAATCCTTCCTTATTATTACAATGTCGTGCTTTAGAATTGCCTCAACAAATTTATCAAAATTATAATTTTCGTGATGCCAGAATTAAATCACTATTAGTTATCGATCCAGTGAATCGGAGTATATTTAGTCAGTTAGGTTTAAGTCACATTAATATACCGATTTTGTGGGTTGGTGGTAGTGCAGATCAATTAACTCCAGTAGTAATAGAACAAATTAATTCTTTTACTTGGTTGCCAGTAAAAGAAAAGTATTTTATGTTAACCAAAGGAGCAAAACATCTAGACTTTAATATTACTGCTATTCAAAATGTAGAATCTGTAAATGATGACTCTTTAAATCAATTTGTCAGTGAAAGTTCACCTGTAATTAAGTCTTATATTAATGCTTTTGGTTTAGCATTTTTTCAGTTCTATATCAGGAATGATTCTAATTATTTTAATTATTTGCGTTCTTCCTATGCTTTAGCTATTAGCAAAGAACCTTATACATTGAGTTTTTTGTCTGCTTTGACCAGAGCTGAATTAGTTCAAATTTTTGGTAGAAAGGAAGAAGCAAGAAAAGATAAACGATATAGATAACTATTTAAAATGAATCAAACTAGAGTCAATAATATACCAGCTAAATATTGAAAATTTTGTAGTGCGGGCAAGATGTCGGCTTCGGGTTGTACCTCTTTTTTATCTTCGTTAATTATTGATTAATTTGCAGTAATAAAGTTTGAGTAGTCCAAGTCGGACATCCACAACCAAAAAAGTCATAATCTTCTGTCTAAATAGCTGCGGGTAAAGCTAAAGCTAAGGCAACTGTTTCTCAATTATTAGGGTCTCTAGGAATACGCTTTCTTGCTTCTGCTTCAAATGATTGATAATCAGATAAAGGGACAAAAGAAATATTTTTGATATAACTAAAGTTTATCTTAGACAAAGTTGTGGTATTTTACTATAAATGTATATCGAATAATTTGTTATGAAAGTCCAACAAAAGCTCTTTGTAAGTATGGGGGAGAGATCCCTTCTTTAGGAGACGCGATACTATCAGAAATACAAGTTCTTGAAAAGACAAAAGAAAACGATTTAATAGAAAGAAACTACTGGAATAAATTGGGGTACATATCCTGGAGTTTGTATTTTTATCAACTAAAGATGTGGATGAGTATTTTTCCTAGAAAACAGTTTTTAATATTAAAGAGTGAAGACTTATTTTCTCATCCAAAAGCAACTATGAAATGGTGTTATGAATTCTTAGATTTGCCAGATTATCGACTGCCTAAATATCATAATTTTAATTCTAATAGTTATCCAGCTATAGATGATTCAATAAGGCAGACCTTGGCAGATTATTTTCGACCCCATAACTATAAATTAGAAGAGTATTTAGGTATAGAATTTAACTCGAAGTAATTTGTTGCTTGAGCAAAAATTACGGAAATTAATAAACCTTCTAAAGAAGAGAAATAACTGGAAAGATAAATTGGTGAAAATCCAAGTTAATTAACTTACACAACAATAAAAATGACAGATTTAATACAAGCTAATCAACTGAAAAGAAAAGGGAAACTCGAAGAAGCGATCGCTGGTGATCGGCTTGCAATAGACTCTAATCCCACTTTTGCCTGGTCTCATCATAATTTGGGAGAAGTCTTAGCAAAGTTAGGTCGGTTTGATCAAGTTGCAACCGCTTACGGACGTGCTATTGAACTGAACCCAAATTTAGCTTGGCCGCATTATAATTTGGGGTTAGTTCTAGAAAAACAAGGCAAACTTGATGAGGCTCACGCTTTTTTGCTTAAGACTAGCGAGCTTAATCCAGATTTTACTAAATTTTCCAAAAATTTAGCCAATGTAATTGCTAAAAGATAACATAGCGATGCAATAAATCTAATGATTAAACATAAGAGGGGTAAAATTGACGAGGCGATTACTTGCCTTGAAAAAGCGATTAGTATATATCCATAAAAGTCAGATTCCTATTATAAAATAGGATGTTTATACAAGCTGAATAGAGAAGTTCTCAAGGCAAATTATTGTTGGAAAAAAGTTGTATATTTTTCGATAGATGAAAATATTCAAGATAATGAATATAAAGTTAAAGCATTACTACAATTATCGAAAATAAGAGATGCTAAAAACTGCTTTAAACAAAAATACTACAACTATAAAAAAGCCATTGATGATAAATTCAAACACTTAATTAATTTGAACGACTATCCAGAAAAAACTAAACCTGATTTTCTTATAATTGGAGCATCTAAATGCGGTACTACTTCTTTATATCAGTATTTAACTAATCATCCTTCGATAGTTCCTGCTACTAATAAGGAACTTAATTTCTTTGTTTCTCCTCTAAGGTATAATATCAATTACCATGCATTATTGCTATACTTGAAGAATACTTAAGTCATCAAATAATTAACACAAACAAAATCATTTTTGCCAATTTTAGCTAAGTTAATGTCAATTTTTATAATGCTTACTTCTTCCCCCGACTCCCTTGCAAAATCAAATGTAGAAAACTTTTTGAGAAATGGTATAAGACAATAGATTGGTATCTAAATCAATTTCCCAAGAAAAGTAAAGAAAGTGATTTATTAACTGGAGAAGCTAGTCCTCGGTACTTTGCATATCCTCTAGCACAAAAACACATATTCAATCTATTCCCAAATATTAAGTTAATTGTGATTCTCAGAAACCCAATCAACAGAATTATTTCTCACTATTACATGGGTTTAAATGGATGTGTAGAATCTCGTTCTTTAGAAGAGGCAATGAAAAGGGAAATTACCTTGATTTAAGAACTTACAGAAACAGAGTTAATAGAAAGAATGTACTGGGGAATGCCTATCTACATCTTAGAAAGTTTGTATTTATACCACTTTAAAAGGTGGATGAATCTTTTTCCTAGAGAACAGTTTTTAATCTTAAAAAGTGAGGACTTATTTTCTCATCCAAAAACAACTATGAAAAGGTGTTTTAAATTCTTGGGTTTGCCAGGTTATCTATTGCCTAAATATCATAATTTTAATTCCAATAGTTATCCAGCTATAGATAATTCTATAAGACAGACTTTGGCAGATTATTTTCGACCTTATAACCAGAAATTAGAAGACTATTTGGGTATGGAATTTAACTGCAAGTAATTTGTTGCTTGAGGAAAAATTACAGAAATTAATAAACCTTTCAAATAAGGGAAATAGCTGGAAAGAAAAATAGGTTAAAATCTAAGTTAATAAACTTACGCGACAACAAAAAATGACAGATTTAATACAAGGTAATAAACTGAAAAACCAGAAGTTAGAAGAGTATTTAGACATGGAGTTTAACTGGGAATAATCCCTAGTCTTAAACACTCATAATTTATGATAATTGTTTTAACATAGCTTTAAATTAATAGAAAGATTTACTAATGACTAAAAAGTTTTTGTATCTAGTTCAAACAGATGGCAACTTACCTTCCCATTACGACGATATTCCTAACGAAAATGCTGATATTTTGTACTTGTCTTGGAAAGAACCAATTGAGGGATATATTCATTTCCCTAATAGTACCTCGACTACTGATAGAAATAGATTGCTCGAAGAAGCAAGAAACTCAAAACACCAATATCTCTACTACATTTTCCTAGATGACGACTTAGAATTTATTCAAGGAAATTGGAGATATTTTGAGGAAATGCTGCTCAAATATATGCCTGCTATTGGTACTAGCATTTCTGACAACGAAAATCTTAATTCCAGTTTAGAAGCTCAGGTGGTTTATTCTTACGATGCTATCTTTAACCCATTTCATCGAGATGTTGTTTTTGACGATCTATTACTTCCTTATATCGATAAATTTGATCATGTTTGTTGGTATGAATCACAACTAATTTTTGTTCATATTTCAGCCATACTATATCCCCATCATATTTTACAGTTCAATTATGTAGAAGTTGATAATAGCAAACATAACGATTATCCCAAAAAAGCTATTTTTGCCGAAGTTGAAAAGTGACTGTTAGAAAATATCTTTAGCGACAACGATTTAGTTAAAGAAAGTTTTTTTACCTCATCCATAGCTAGCTACTAAGATTCCCCCAATTCCCTACAGCGGACCTTTAGCATCTTATAAAATTGATGAAGAAACTAAAAGGAAAATATTTAAACAAGAAGACGGAAATTACAATATTTATAGGTACAGAAATCCCACAGAAATGTCATATATTTGGCAGGGATTAAACCAACTATAAACCCTCGATGAAAACCATCCCTATTGCCAAAAAGAAATTAATTGGGAGACTGCTGATAAATACTTTAATTTAACCTCTAAATCTCAGTTTATGGAATTAAGAAAATTGAGCGATCGCCAAAAACAATATCTAGAAAGTGCCGGATTATCCGTAGCTAATTTGGAGTTAATAGGTCTATATCGTAGAGGATTAGAGCAGCTTTTTATGCGGGGGGGGGGGGAGGGTAATAATAGTAATAATACTTGTTTAACTTTATCTCACAAAACGACGAGAAACGTAGAAAATTCAAGAGTATGGCATGGGGTAGATCCTGCAATTAATTTTCAGCAAACTATAGTAAAAACTGGTTATATCTATATTATTTGCCCCAGTACGGGTAAGATTCTCAAGTCAGATAAATCTCAAATTTGTCTCGGCACAATTAATTTTGGGAAACACAAGTTTAATAATTCTGCAATATTTTATCGCTTTGTTGGTGAGGAGATATTGTATTTAATTGTTTCGGAAGCTCAGGGCGATAAAGGTTACATTTACTTTCCCAGATTAGATTGAGTTATTAAGTTAAAAAATAGCGGTTATTGTGTAATTAACTTAGATAGAATCAATCGCTTTAAAGCTGACACCATAACTAACTGGAAAGCAGTAAAATCCTATATTTCAAATAACATTAAAACTGAAGTAGTAGCTATTTTAAGGAATTGCTTATGCAAATTTAGGTCATTATTTGTGGAACGAAATAACCGGAATCCAATTTTTATATGAAAATGAAACTTTAGACAAAATAGATAAATTTTTGCTTGGCAAATACAGCGATACTTTTAACGTCGGCGATATCTTTCCAGAAATTTCATCAGATAAGTTAGTGCCCGTTTTAGAAAAGCAAAATATCTGCAAATTGATGTTAGAAAATAATTACTTAGCAGTCAGAGTTACCGATGCTCATTTTCAAGAGAAATTAGCCAATCGAATCTACGATAATGCCCTGAAAAAATGTTCCGAAAATTTTGTAGAAAAAGTAGAAAAAGCCAAAAAACATTTCCCTCTTTTATGGATTAATTTGCGCGGTCACGATAAGGCATGGAGTTCTCGTGTAGAAGGATATGCCAACATCATTAATTCTCTTTATCGTGATTATCCAAATATGGCGATTATATTTGATGGATTTCCTGACGAAAAAACTACTATGGAGAAAATATTAGCTTTAATTCCTAACAAAATTACTACCTATAACGCCCTCCATTGTCCTCTTTATGAAACCATTATTTGGGCAAATTCTATACATTATTATATAGCCTTTATTAGCGCCGGATTAACTTTAGTAGCGTGGTTAGCTAATAAACCAGGAGTAGCACATTGTAATTTCGGGCACACTAGCGATCAAGCACCTTGGTGGGGAGAAGTTCGAGAAAATGGCATCAAACCAATGTTTGTGCCAGCAGATTGTATTGCCGATTTAGATGACGAACATGGTCCTGGTTATTGCGACTACGATTTTGATTGGCAGTTGATTTACGATCGCCTAATTAAAATACACCAAAAATATTACCCGAAACAACTCCCTAATTCTTGGTATAAAGGAGAAATAACTGCTCAAAAATACTTGGCAGCAAAACCGGGTAAGAAAATCAAGATCGAAGTAATAGTCAAGAATTTAAGTAACGTTACTTGGTCAGGAAAAGATTTTAACTGGATACGTTGTGGCAATCACTGGTTGGATGAAAATGGAAAACTTTTGCAAAATGATGATGGTAGAGTCTTGTTGCAAGAAGATTTGAAACCCCAAGAAGAAATTGAATTAACTTTGACTATAACCACACCCAAAACCGAGGGAAATTATATATTAAACTAGACTTAGTTCAAGAAGGGGTGACTTGGTTCAAAAACAAAGGTTTTCCCACTTCCAAAGTCGAGGTGCAAGTTAAAGCTGATTCGCTCTCAGAACCCAACATTAAATCAGAGCAGTTGATTGAAAAACCTCTGCTTATTACAGAAAGAACTCTGAAAGTTCTAAAAAATGGTAGTTATAAGGATTGCTTGAAACTAGGAGAGACTTTAAAGAAAGAAGGGAAGCTAGATGAAGCTTTTACTGCTTTAGAAGAGGCGATCGCTCTTCATCCTAATTATTCCTGGTCTTATAATTCTTTGGGGAAAGTTTTGGAGAAACTCGGAAAACTAGACAAAGCAGCGATCGCTTACCGTCAAGCTATCAAACTTAAACCTAAGTTTCCTTGGTATCACTATAACTTAGGACAAGTCTTAGAAAAGCAAGGTAAATTAGAAGAGGCAAAAACTATTTACCGTATAGCGCAGGAGCTTTACCCAAATTTATCTTTATTCCAGAATATTAATTTAACTAAGAAATAACCTAAAATCAAACTCACACAAAGAAACCCGGTTTCTAGAGTAGAAAAACCGGGTTTCTTAAGTTTGTCTGCGTCAGTCCTGATTCTAAATCTTACAGCAATGCATCAGGATGGTGAGGTACAGTTGCAGATTAATCTCTATCCACTGTAACACAGCCTTCGTTTGCTGTTACAACCTGGAAGGTTGTGTTACCACTCATTACTAAATAAAATTTTGTACCTCACACGCGGGCGTGAAATTGCTGTAAATACTATTCTATAGTAATAGACTGAGGACCTTCACTTTTGCTATTATCTGCTCCTGTGGTAGAACCATTAGTAGGAGTATAACCAGTCTGCTGATTAAGCCAAGTTTTCACAGGATCATCATTAAGATTTAGTCGCAGTATACCAGAGAAAAAGCCTCCGAAAAAGGCTGCTGGTTGTTCAATCAATTCTTTTACAACTGGAGTTAATTCATCTAAAAACATCAAACTTTTCCTTTTGCTAATACTATCTTTCTCAGCAGATAAAATTATTCACTGATATTCTAACGCAGTAAATATCCAAGTATCATCAATTTATCAATGGTCAAAGTCACTCAAATATTACTTTTGAATTTTGAATTTTGAATTTTGACTTAAGCGTAGCGCCATAAACTAACTGTTCAGAGCTAACTTGGCTTCCTGAGCTACCTGCTCAACTTCATCCTTAGTCAATTCTGTTATTATTTGTTTTGCTTCTGAACTTCCTAACCTATGTAAAGCTTGTACCAGTCTATAACGCATTTGCCAATCACTATGAACAGCAAAAGGCTTTAGTAAAGGAATAGCTTCTAAATTTCCTAGTTCCCCCAAAGCACTAATGGCCATAGTCTGTATTAATTCATTATCTGATTTCAGAGCATCTTGCAGTAAAAAGAATGCTTTTGGTTCCCCCATTTCTCCGATTGCTGCAACTATACTAACTTTCACTAACCATTCTGGTGTATTCTTGTATAGTTCTTCTAAGTCATCAAAAGCTTGGGTAATTTTTAATGCTCCTAAAGCATCTGCTGCTGCTGCTTGGACATCAAATTCAGGATCATTGAGGAGACAATCACGCAATATTTCTGCGGACATTGTTAAATTTTGCTCTCCCAAACTTGACATTTGGCTCACAGCAGCGTATCTTACGCGAGTATTCTTGTCCTTAATTGGAGTTTGGATTAATTCAAAAGCGATCGCTGGTTCTATTTGCCGTAACTGATTAACTCCGCGCAAGCGATCGCCTAATTCTTCAGATATTAATAGTTGTTGAATCAAATCTGGTGTAACAGTAGTTTCCATAAGTTCTGTTCTTTTAATTTTTTGTAGCAACTCAGTATGAGGCTTAATGTTTAGGACTTACGCAGAAATGGCGTTGATCAACCGAGTTTATTGGTTGCTTTGCCTAAGTCCTGATCTTATTATAAATTTCCGAATAATAAAAAATAGGTAAGCATTTCCTGTGGAATGCTGCGCAAACATCCACCAGCTTTCAGCCATTAGCTTTAGAGGATAAACTTAATAAATAATATCAAATCCAATAGTATTGGTACGATTCAATATCGTAGAGGTTTTGTCTCCCAACCTTGCCAATATAGGAGTTTTTGCCAATATTCATTTTATTCTCCAAAGGTGGATTTGATATTAATAGCTCATAGCTGTTTTCGGCCTTTGAGCCAATATGAAACACTGCGCGACATGAAAAAGAAACTCCTCTCTTGGCGAAGCATTTCGCAGAAAAAGAGGCTAACTAATAGCTGAATGCTTACAAAAATAGAATCAATTATTCCAGAAAAATTATCAATTCTTTTTCCTTACTCACCACTCTCTTTTTCTAGCTCAGTTGCGATAGCTCTAATAATGTCACCACTGGTTAATATACCAATCACTTCATCATTTTCATTTACCACTGGCAACCGATGAATACTACGCTCGTGCATCAGTTTAGCTGCCACTGAAAGTGATTGATCTGGTGCAGTAGTGATCGGATTTTTAGTCATTACATCCTTAACAGTTTCTCCTAAAGCTTTATGAACTTCTTTCTCATAACGAGCTGGATTTTCTAGGAAAATAACACTATCTAAAAGCATAATGTAAAGTGGGGGTGTGACTCCACTTGCTTGCCACATTAAATCTGTTTCTGATACGATACCAATTAACTTTCCCTTTTCATTGACTACAGGAAGACCACTAATATGTTGCTTTGCCAAAATTTTAATTGCTTCTTTCAAAGGCATTTCTGGTTTGGCAGTAATTAGATTGCCAGTCATAACATCTGATACTATTTTGTTGGTCATATTTACCTCTACGATTTTTTTCTGGTTAGATTATGGTAGACATATATAGCAATCCTAAATCATTTGTAAAAAAAACTATAGGAGTTTAGTCTTCAAATCCTAATTTTTGCTTGGGTTGGGAGACCAGGGTTGGGATACCAAACCCCTACTATCAAATATCTCCAAAAATCAAATCAAATCCGATCCAGAAATTATCAATTATTTATCCCTGTTCCTTAATTCTTTTTTCCCTCTTTTCTGGAAATAACTTAATGTCAACATCTAAAGGCCAAAAATCAGAAAATCACCCTGGCGATCGCCATGTATTTGTTTGCCAAAATCAATCTTGTCTGCGCCACAATTCTCAAGAAGTCCTCAATACCTTTAAAGCTGAGACCGAAAATTTGGCCAATGTCCATATTGAGGCTAGTGGTTGTCTCGGCCAATGTAGCACTGGCCCTACAGTACGAGTTATGCCAGATGAAATTTGGTATTGCCGAGTCCAACCTAATAATGTGTCACTAATAGTCAGACAACATCTCCAAGGCAATCAACCTGTAGATGATATGCTCCACCCCAGAATTCATCCTCGCTTCTACTGATTTTGGACTTGCTTAGAAACCGGGTTTATTTTCAGCCAGAAATCAGAGCGAGAGACCCGGTTTCTTGGTTTTAAACCCTTTTAACTACCGAGAAAAGCCATTCTTGAATCAACTGATTAACCTGTTCAGGAACTTCGTCATGGGGACAATGACCTGCTTTGATGAAATATTCTGTTAATTGGGGATAATATTTCCGAAACTGGGCACTTCTAGTTTTGGCGTTCATCCAAGGGTCAGCTTCTCCCCAGAGCATAAGTAAGGGACAATCTAACTTACTCAATAATTCATCTACTTTTTGGCCAGATGGTCTCTTGAAAACAGAAGCAAACACTTTAGCCGCTCCAGGGTCGCAAGAAGGTCGATATATATCTTCTATTAATTGATCTGTAATGGCGCTTTGATCTAAGTAAACTTTCTGTAAAATTTTTCTAATATTGCTCCGCCGTCGCGTCCATTGAAATAATAAAAAACTAGGTAAATCTTGCAAAAATAACCACTTCATGCTATTAGAAATAAGTTTTCTCCATAAAGGAGGCTGAGAAATAGGCTGAGATTCAGTAAATGGTCCCGCACTGTTAATCAGTATTAAACCTGCTACAGAGATTGGATATTGAGCTGCTACACATAATCCTGTATAGCCTCCAAGAGAATTTCCCCCTATCACTACTGGTCTACCAATAACTTCAGTAATAAAGTCATTTATCTGTTCTTGCCATAGTTGACCACTATATTGCCAGTTTGGTTTACCTGAACGTCCAAATCCTAGTAAGTCAACAGCAAAAACCTGAAAAAACTGGCTTAGACCTGCAATGTTTTTGCGCCAATGATCTGTTGATCCTCCAAAGCCATGTATTAATAGCAAAGGTGGATTTCCCTGATCAGACTCACCTACACATAAGTAGTAGATTTGCTGATCCCGCCATTGCCAATAACTACCAGGTACTGTAGCTGTCGTAAGCACTGATTTAGTTAACATCATGTTAAAAAATGTAAATATTTATTAAGTTAAATTTAATGTAACATCAAAAATCAATTGGGAGCAGGTGATATTAGTCACAGAAGATTTATTCTCAATGATCCCAATCAGAATATAGGAATCAAAAAAATCTTTGCTTTTTGATTAAAACCAAATTAATTTTAGATATAGCAATTGACATTAGAGAGCTTGAACCGTCTACAACATCCAGTCAATAATTTCACTTTTGACGTCAGCTACAAGAGAAAACTATAGAGGGTTTGGGAAAATTTCTTAATAGCATAAAATTATTATTATACTAACTAAATGAATAAATAAGCTACTTTAAAAATAAAAGGTTAATTATATATTTTTTTATACTACTATAGTAGTACGCATCCAAGTCCAAAGATATAGATATTAGATTATTTTCCAGAAATTTTGAAGGAATTTGCATTAATTCTATTTAGGTACTTTATTTTTATTAAGAGTTTTGATATGATAGGAAATATGAGAACAGCAATGCTCATACAAAAGCTTTTTCAGTAGTAATGCATTGTAATGGTTGTTCATAGTAATTATTTTGATTATATAAAAGATGGTGGTAAAAAATTCTACTTTCATAATCAAGTATTAATTGTTTATATCCACCATTACTATGTATAACTTCTGAAAGTTTAGAGAAGATTCACAACTATTGATAAAAGTAGTTGTTAACTATGCCCAATACAATCAGGCTAGGGAGTTTTTTAAGTGGTTGCTATATCATTACGTCCACGTCAAATAAGTCAAAATTGGGTGACTATTAGCTTCGCTTCTACCCTCTATTTGTGTCCGATCCTTGATCTGCTCCTAGCAGATGTTCCTAAGATCTGGCATCCGGAATTACGACTAGGATTACAAGAGGCGCTAGTAAATGCAACAAAGCATGGGAACAATTTAGACCCTAATAAAAGAGTTTTCGTTCGTTTTTCAATTATCAAAGACTACTACTGGTGGGTGATCTCAGACCAAGGTCCAGGTTTTGAACCTCCTTATAGAGCTAACCAAAATCAACAACAAGTTACAAATGATGACTCAGAACAATATACTTGTTGTTGTGACGATGAAAGTGACTGTGGTCGAGGAATATTTATTATTTACCAAGTTTTTGATTATATTGAATGGAATTCCAAGGGTACAGAGTTAACCTTATGCAAAAATGTTAGGAATAACTCTAGATTGCCCTTGATCAGATAATTAACTAAATTGAAAGCTAATTTTTCTGAGAACCATGAGTTGGACATGGAGGTGCTGAGATGGATCGATCTAACCATCTAATGGCTTGGTTGAGGCGAGCGATCGCTTCAGTCGGTTGACCCTGAATCAGAAAAACCACAGCAGCTATAGTTAGCTCTAATGCACGAACTTGGCGATTAGATTTGAGTCGATGCCAGTCCCTTTCTGGTATAGCAAGTCTTTCGGCTAAAGCTTGGGCTAGTTCTAGTGTGCTATATTGTTGTAAATCTATATGACTAGAACTGTGTACTTGATTAATTAGAGGGGTTGAGTTAGGGTGAAGCATATCTTTTGAGATAATGTTTTCCAGTAAACTTAATATATCTAGTATGCCAGTATGAACCCAACTCCCGAAAATTCTCCACAAAAATTAAATGATAACTCTTCAAATTGTGCCCCAGTTAATCAGGAGTCAGAAGTTTCAGAAATGGAGTTGGCACAAGCATTGGCACAGGTGGAACTTACTCTTACTGCTGTGAAGGAACGTTATTCTCAAGTTCAGTATTACCAGCAGCGCAAATTAGAACTGCAGCATCGTTTAGAAGAAATCCGGCCGGAAATACGTCGCGACAAAACTCGTAAATTGCGAGAAGAGTTACAACAGATACAGACAGAATTAGAAACAATAGAATTAAACTTAGAAAGCAGTTTGTTTGGTTGGCATAGCATAAAAGAGCCATTTTGGCAAGCTGTGCGATTTGGAGGTTTAGGAATAGTTATAGGTTGGCTATTAAAATCTTGGGCTGGATAATAAGTTATCAGTAGCTGTTGCCAGAGGGTTAAAATAATCAGCGCTTTTCAGATTGATAAACCACATCGTCATAACCAAAATTTAGTAGGGACGTTCGCATTTTTGTTATGCAACGTCCCTACTGTGGTTTACTGAAATGAAAACCGCTGTAAAGTTTTAGTAGCTACTGGTAGTGCATTGTTTCACCTAAAATGGTGCAATAGATTTAGGTTGGTTTGAGGGACCTAAACCCAGCAAAAATCTTTCTCCCGTAGGGACGTTGCATGCAACGTCCCTACCTCACTCCCCTACTCCCTAATGCACTATTTTAGCTGAAACAGTCCAGTAGGGTGTGTTAGCGATAGCGTAACGCACCAATACTCCATATATAGTCCCTTTCCATAAGTCCTGATACTAAAGTTTTAGGATAAAATTTATCTCCATTTTTAAGCATTCAGAAAGAAACCTTTATCGCTATGGCAAAAACCTGTTTCTATAAATTTTCAAGCTTGAGCAATTAGTTGTCGAACAGGTTCTTGCTTCTCAATGATATTTTCTGATCGCTCCCACTGAAAATAAAAGGAGCGCAGAAAATTTTGGATATTCCGATAAGCACATAATTGTTCAGTCGGACTTGTAAGTATTTTTCGGATACTTTTCAAAATTCTCCCAAATCGAAATACCAGATGGACGGCGCTCAGTTTCAATCAAGATATCTAACCAAGAACTTATTTGCTCAATACTCAGCATATTCTGTTGGCAAATTTTAACAGTTGCTTGTGCCAGTCTCTCCTCTTCAGAGTGAAGATAAACTGATGGTACTGGTTGCTGAAGTTTGGTGGCGATCACTATTAATAATCTCATTAAATCTAAATCCTTGAGATAGGAACTCAAACTCAGAATACCTAAAGCATCGGCAACATCAGCTATTCCATGAGACCATGCTTTTTCTGGAGAAATGTATCCTCTTAAATCTTGCTCTTTTTCTAGATAAGTTAAGTAGAGTTCCATGCGATCGCGAATTTCTGCTTCTTCTAGATAAGGATCCTGGCGATGGAACTCAGTTAAATCATTTAAAAGTAATATTGAATAACTCCGCAAAAATACTCCATCGCTTTCTGTTTCACCGAGACCTGTTTTGATATTAACTTTGGCTTGTTCTGCCAGTGCTAACAGTTCTGAGTGATTGTAGTAAGTGCGGTCGTACCATCCCCAAATCCATGCACTCAAAGTCATATAACTGTAATCCCGCAAATCCGATCTTGTCGCTCCTAAATTATCCATTAGCTTAGGGGTTAATTCTGCAACTTCATAATTATCAGGAACAGCAAATTTATTCTCGAAAATTGATTTTAAAAGTTCTATATCCATTGATTTTATGTGTTAAGTTATGGAAATTATTGAATTTATGAGGTAAAACTTTTGGGTGTTGCTGAATTAAGGGATAAATATGTTAAGTAGTGGTAGTGGGATGGGCATCCTGCCCGTCCGAAAATACAACGTTTTCCGAATATGTTAAGTAGTGGGAGTGGGATGGGCATCCTGCCCGTCCGAAAATACAGCATTTTCCGAATATTTTAAGCAGTGGGATGGGCATCCTGCCCGTCCAAAAATACAGCGTTTTTCGCTATCATAAGGTACACCCATCGCCGGCAAGATGCCGGCACTACATGATTTTTACCATTTACCCTGTACATCATTTGGCCGAAATATGCTGTATAAGGAACGGGCAAGATGCCCATTCCACAAAACTATTAAAATCATCCCGCATTTATGCAATGCCAGCTTTTGATTTTGAACAACAATATCACAGCAATAAACCCGGTTTCTCTGCTTTTTTATAGCGATACTAATTTGATATTATACAGGCGCTATAAATTAAGATAGAAGAGTCAGGAGTAAACCCACCCTTAACCCCTCCCAGGAGGGGAAAAGGAAGAGTGGCGAATCATTCCGGAACGAAAAGTTCTAATTATTAACTATTAACTATTAATTATTAGGCGTTGGTGATTTGAGGTATGATTTATTGTCTGGATAAGAGCGCAAACAAAAAACTTTCTCCCTCTACTATTCTTTCTTCTTCTTTCCTCCTGACTCCTGACTCCTGACTCCTAAATAATTAACATTAGTATCATACACTAATTCACCAACGCCAATTATTAATTATTCGGGAATATCTGTTTGCTTTTTAGCTAAAATTGCCACATATTCTAGAGGTTTACCATTAAAAAAACGACGATGGAGATAGGATTTTGTGGAATGTATTTTTAAGTAATCTTTTGCCACTGCCTCACGGTAAAAATTGACAAATTCTTGACAATTATCCTCACATTCGTAACTGGTTTTTGCTACATTAAATAACACCCAACCTTGATTTTTAATGAAGTTCATTCCTGTGACAAAAGCTTTTACCGGAATATGACCTTCACTCAATGCAGAACAACAAACAAAACCATTTAACTTTTTCTCGTTCAGAAAATCCCTAGTTGATTTTGATAATTGAGTCAAATCCTCCACAAAGTAATTTTCATATATTCCGGGAGTATCTCTTTGAGTAGCTTCAGCAGCTTCGGGAACAATATCAATACCAATAATAGATTTTACTCCTAGTTTGGCAACCGCTTGACCGAATAATCCGCTTCCCGCTCCTAATTCTAATAGTTTTAGCTCCTCCACTGACTCACCGTTATTTTTTAAATTTTCGGTTAATAAAGTAGCCATAACTTGCGGAGAACGATAGGCGAGTTTCTCTAAAGCTAAATAGTTATAAAGTCCTGGGATACTATAAACTTCTCCATAATCATGGAGTTTTAATCGACGCTCTTGCCCGTTTTCTGTAATGAAAAAATATTCTTCATTAATTGGTAAATTTTCGATGTTATCAGGTAAGCGAATTTGAAAGTTAGTTAACATTTTGTTTTAATTTTCTTAATGAATTATCAGAACTGACGCAGCCAAACTCAGAAACCGGGTTTTTACGAGAAACTCGGTTTCTTTGAGTAAATCCCAATTATCCTGTGGGAATAGTTAAAGCTTTGCCATTATCACTTGCTCCAATATGTAGCAGAAAAGGAACAGCAATTTTCACCCAATCTTGAGGTTGAAGACACTTAGCTGCTTTTTCTTGTCCATAAACTGTTTCTAAAGTATCAGTATGGATGGTTCCCGGCCACAGAGAAACTGCTGCCATTCCTGGAGGCAACTCTTGAGCTAAAGCTTTAGTCATGCCTTCGATCGCCCATTTACTTGCACAATAAGGTGCAGCCTAAGCAGCAGTGTAACGTCCCCATCCTGGACTAAAATTAACAATTACACCTTGACTTTTAGCTACCATTTGTGGTAAAAAATGCCGGAGAACATTCGCCACTCCTTTGATATTGATATCAATTACGCGGTCGAAAATTTCCCCTTCTATTTCCCACAAGGGTGCAAGTTCGTGTACGATGCCAGCATTATTAATAATTAAGTCTGGAGCATCATATTTGGAGCTAATTATTTGACTCCAATTTTTGACTTGGATTTCATTAGCAATATCGACAGCAGTAAAATGATGGGGTTCGCCAAATTGTTGTTCCAAGGAAGCGATCGCTTCTCTATTCAAAGAACAACCAATAACAGTATGACCTAGTTCAATAAAAGCTTCGGTCATCACGCGACCAAGACCTCTACTAACACCAGTAATCAGAATTAATTTTGACATAATTATACTTATCGAGAAATACACGCAAAGAAACCCAGTTTCTAGGGTTAAATCCTTGTCTTTGACAATAAACACCAAAGAGAAACCGGGTTTTTGGGTTCCCATAGTTTTAGTGCTGGTAATTATAGTTATATCAAGTCCGGTTGAATAGTTATAAATAAACGAGGGAGTTGTAGAGACCTTGCATGGAAAGTCCCTACGGAGTTAGGAGTCAGATGGAACAATACAGAAATCCCTGTACCAATAACTCATAGGTTTCATCCAAAAATATTTGGCATAACCCTCGCTCACTGCTTCACTGCTTTCTCAATACAGCATAGATGGAGAATTATCAACTACATAAAACGTATGACCTTGATCGTCTTGATAGATGGGATTTTCGATTTTAGTAGCACGAGTACCTTCAATTGCTCTACCAGTATCTGCTGCTGCATCAATAACCCAACCTGTAGATTTCATGGAATCAAGCATTTCAAAAGTAACAATGGGTGCATCTCCTTGAGCAATTTCCACTGTATTGATAAAAATATCATAATCTTTAAATTCTTGTCGCATTAGATCGACATTACTCCGGCGACGTAATATAGGTTCAATTCCTTTACTCAGCAAATATTTCAAGACGCCATCAGCCACATTTCCTGAGCCAAATACTGCTACTTTATCGTTCTGGGTAATCCCACCTCGCAACATAATGGCTTGCATCATTGAGGCATAACCTGCTAGTATACTATTTTTATGAGTAATATCTCTGGGAACATTTAAAGTTTCTGTTTTTCCTTGAGTAACACGAATAGAGATGCAATTGGTAATATCAAATAGTCGGAGATTTTTGGGTTCAGCGCAGTATTCTCTAAAATGTCTTCCTGATGCACCAAAGGGATGAATCCAACCTGCCAGAGTTTGATTTTCTCTAAAGTATTGATAATCTTGGGGTTGGGGAACTTTAATACAGCAAATTACGTCTGCCCAAGTAAATAGACTTTCGCGATAATAACCAGCACCTTCTCCATAATCTGCATCGGGAATATCTAAAGTTTCCCCATAACCTTGTTCAAATCTACGTTCGTCTTCGGGACTACAGTAGGATAAATATTGTGGTAATAAACCGACTCTTTTTTCATTAGGGAAAGTGGGTTTAATGTAAGCAATTTTCATTTGATGTTCTTCAAGTGTTAACTATAGTAACATTAAATCATTAGAGAGAAAAAGCTGTAGAGGTTTGGTCTCCAAGTATCCTAGCGCTTGGGTTTGGAGACCAAACCCCTACTATAAAATGTTACAATCTATTGAGGATTGCTATAAGTTTAGGAAGGGTTGATATCAAATGCTGTAAATTTAACTTGTTTCATTTTCCCAAAAAATAGGGAATCGATTGTGGATGAGGATCTCTCCCCCAACCCCTCTCCTACGAGCGAAATGGGAGTCCTTCTCCCCCTTGCCTTGCTAGGGTTGGGGGGTTGGTTTTTTAATCCCCAGGGTGTGTTAGCGGTAGCGTAACGCACCCACACCCTATATATATTGCCTTTGCGTAAGTCCTGTGATAATTTCTGTTTCAAAAAAATAGGGAATTTTTATTTTTGGAGATGTCTAATAGAAGTTATTAACTAGCTATTAGCTTTTAGTATTCCGAAGCAAAACGCTCCTACTGGAGTGTCAAGACTAAAATTGTTAGGACCTCTCCCCCAACCCCTCTCCTACGAGGAGAGGGGAGAAGGACTCCCCCTTCTCTTGCTAGGGTTGGGGGGGTTAGGTTTTTTAATCCCTGGTTTCTATAAATCGGAAAGTTTAGGAAAGCTAAAACATCCTCTTCTAAAAGTTTACTGCTGATTGCTGATTGCTGATTGCTGAGTGCTCTTTAAATTCATTTTCTAAATTTGTCGCAAATGGTAATTTTTGATTCAAGAAAAAATCTTCTATGTTTCCAGGTTCGCGAATAATTTCCATTTTTCCATCACTATAAGCTACTTCTGCGGGATAATTGTGCAGAGCAAAATTAGTTAAACTATGATTAAACCCATAAGCTCCACAATTATAGATTACCAAGCGATCGCCTATTTCTATATCTTCTGGCACCATCACATCCTCTACCATAATATCTAAAGGTGTTGGCAGTTTTCCTCCCAGGGTTGCTTTCTGGGTATAGTCACCATTTTTTCCTAGCACTTCCATGTATTTACTTGCTGGTTTCATAGAAAGTCTTAATAGTTGGTGAACACCCCCATCCAAAATAATAAATTTTTGTCCTAGAGATTCTTTGATATCAACTACCTCTGTCATATAACATCCTGCCTCTCCTACCATATAACGCCCCATCTCTACAATACAATGATATGGATAAGGATTATTGTCAAAAATTCTTGGCAATTCTTGGCCAAAAGACTCCATATCAAATTCAGTATCCACAGCATTATAAGGTATACCAATGCCACCACCAAAATCTAATAGGGAGATATGATAACCTTGGTCATTAATTCTGTTAGCTATATCAATGGTATTTGTCCAAGAATCTAGTAATTGATTGTAGTCTAGGACATTACTTTCCGTAAATATATGAATACCTTTTAAGTTAAGATTCTCCAAAGAATCTATAACTGCAATTTCTTCTATAGCTTTGTCTTCATCTACACCAAATTTGCTAGATATACTAACGATAGTTTGACTTTTTAGACTAGGTTGGACACTATTAGGATCACTGTTACCACAACTACTGGCTTTTTCCCTAATTTCGCAACTCTGACTTTTTCTGTATAAGGGGTTAATCCGAATTAAGACATCTTGTTTTTTGCCATATTTTTTGGCCAAGCCATGCAAGCGACGAGCTTCATTTGCTGATTCTAGTACAATAATGCCAATCCCCATTTCTATGGCCACTGCTAGTTCAGAATTAGTTTTTCCTGGCCCTGTAAACACAATTTCTGAAGCTGAAAATCCTGTTTTGAGTGCTGCTTGCAATTCTCCCGTTGAACTGATATCTGCTCCACATCCTAGTTGAGCCAATTTGTGGCAGATAGTTAAATTGCTATTGGCCTTGAGAGTATAGAGAATTTGGAAATTTGGCGGCAAGTAATCTCGTAGTTTGGCATATTGACAGCCAATTTTATTGAGATTGTAGAGGTATAGGGGACCCTTGTATTGTGCTGAGGCTGTTTTTATTTCTTGCTCAGATCAAAGAATTGAACGCACTTGATTTACATTCAAATTATTAGTATTTTTCATATAATTATACTTGAATTTTTCGGTTGTTGAATAATTTTTAGTAGTCAGTAGATATCTCCATAAAAGAGGGAATAGGAGAAAATAATTAGTTAAGCATTTCCTGTGGAATACTGGGCTAACAGCTATTAGTAGTCAGCCGTCAGTTCCTGGCTTTATTAATGAATGAAGCCAGATTTTTTTTAACTTTTACTAGATTTTCAACCATCAATCTGAGTTATTAACCCATATAATTTGTGGTAATAAATTATAGAACCATTTGAATAGCTGTTAGCTGATTGCTAAATGCTGACAATAATTAGGACTTACACGGGAGGAACCCGGTTTCTACGATAAATCGTTGTTTTTAGCATTAATAATCTACCCTCGTACCGGGTTTGTGGGTTGATCTGCGTAAGTCCTGAATAATTAACAATTTCTGTACAACTATTGATTTTATTTTTTATTGTTGGAAATGTCTAAATAGTGAAAGATTTTTTTAGCAAAAAAGCAAGTGACTAATTCCGATATAAACAAAATATTTATAACTCAAAGTAAGGAATATGTCAACAGCCAAAATATCATATTTTATCTGAACCGTAGTGCATTAAAATACAAGATTTAGCCAAAAACCCAGTTTATTACCGAAAAATTTGGGTAGTTAGGGAATAATTAATAATTAATAATTTGGATAGTGCAAATTTCTAGCAATAGTTATTCCTAGGTATAGGGTTTCCCATAGTCATAAAGTACATCTATGTTTTATTCTATTCCCTATTTCCTATTCCCTAAAGCCTAGAATTTTGTACTCTCTAGTCTAATAGACTAAAATAAAAAAAATTAGTCAAAATAGTTAAGTCTAATCGACAGGATTAAATAAATGACAAAGCAACGCATTGTAGAAATATTAAGAAATGGTCAACCTAATGATCAAATAACAATTCAAGGGTGGGTACGCACTAAGCGAGAGTTGAAAGAATTTGCTTTTGTAGAAGTTAATGATGGTTCATCTTTAGCTAATTTGCAAGTAGTATTAAATCCCGATCTACCAAATTATCAAGAAATTTTACAACAGATAAATACAGGTGCTTCGGTAGAAATGACTGGTGTTTTAGTGGAGTCCCCAGCAAAGGGACAAAGAATTGAACTGAAGGCCGAAAGCGCGATCGCCTATGGTGATGCGGATCCTCAAACATATCCTTTGCAGAAAAAACGTCATTCTTTTGAGTTTCTCCGCACTATTGCCCATTTGCGAGGACGGACTAATACTTATGGGGCAGTTTTTCGGGTGAGAAATGCTTGTGCTAATGCCGTTCATAAATTTTTCCAAGAACGAGGTTTTTTGTGGGTTCATACTCCTATTATTAGTGCTAGTGACTGTGAGGGTGCAGGGGAAATGTTTACTGTTACTAATTTTGATTTAAAGAAAGTTCCTCTCACAGAAAAACAAGATGTTGATTTTAGTCAAGACTTTTTTGGAAAGCAGTCTTTTCTAACAGTAAGTGGACAATTAGAAGCAGAAATTATGGCAACTGCTTTTAGTAATGTTTATACATTCGGACCGACTTTTCGAGCCGAAAATTCTAATACTTCTCGACATTTAGCTGAGTTTTGGATGATTGAACCAGAGATGGCTTTTTGTGACTTAGAAGGGAATATGGACTTGGCTGAAGAATTTTTAAAATATATTTTTAAATCTGTCTTAGAAAGTTGTCCGGAGGATATGGAATTTTTCAATCAACGGATTGATAAAACTGTTTTGGAAACGGCAGATACGATTATTAATAATAGTTTTGAAAGAATTAGTTATACAGAGGCTGTTTCTTTATTGGAAAAGACAGATAAAAAGTTTGAATATCCGGTAGAATGGGGTTTGGATTTACAGTCAGAACATGAACGTTATTTGTGTGAGGAATTGTTTAAAAAACCTGTGATTGTAACTGATTATCCAGCAAAAATTAAGGCTTTTTATATGCGGTTAAATGATGATGATAAGACAGTTAGGGCAATGGATGTTTTGGTGCCAAAAGTAGGAGAAATTATTGGAGGTTCTCAGAGGGAAGAACGTTTGAATATTTTGGAAAAAAGAATAAATGAACAGGAGATGAATAAAGAGGAATTATGGTGGTATTTAGATTTGCGTAAATATGGTACAGTGCCTCATGCCGGATTTGGTTTGGGATTTGAAAGAGTAGTGCAGTTTATGACAGGAATGGGGAATATTCGAGATGTGATTCCTTTCCCGAGAGCGCCATTAACTGTGGATTTTTAATGTTAGGAATGATTATGGAAGACAAGGAAGACAAAGAAGTTTGTAGGTTGGGTTGACGAAAGGAAACCCAACCAAAATATCTATCTGAAAAGATGTATTGGTTGGGTTTTGCACTTCTCAACCCAACCTACGTTATCAGCGATCGCTCATTTATAGCTTTTCC